>NZ_JACNDD010000009.1:0-89022 GCF_017351395.1 Pseudomonas sp. FW305-28 | reverse complement strand
TCATCGGCCACCGCCCGCAACGACAATCCGAGCCGGGTCTTGTTGAACAGCCAGGACAACAGCAGCACCAGGAACGCCGCGGTCACTGCGGCAAAAATGTCGAACTGCGACAACAACATCCCACCCAACTCCAGCGGCTCATCACTGATACCCAGTTCCAGGCCATGCACCTGGGCGCCCCACAGCGCCTGGGCGAAACCTTCGATGACGTAGGACAGCCCGAGGGTGGCCATGAACAGGGTGATCGGCGAACGGTTGACCAAGGGCCGCAGCACCACCCGCTCCACCGCCACCGCGATCAGCACCATCGCCGCCAGGCTGATGACGAACGCCAGCCAGAACGGCACACCGCGCTCCAGCAGGCTGACGAAGGTCAGCGCCGAGAACAGCACCATCGCGCCCTGGGCAAAATTGAACACCCCGGAGGCCTTGTAGATCAGCACGAAACCGATGGCCACCAAGGCGTACATCACCCCTGCCAACAACCCGCCAATCAATACTTCAAAGAAAAATTCCATCGCCGCTCCTATTCTGCGGACGCAACTTGCCTGCCCTCCCTGGTGGGAAGGTGTCGAATATCCGGTATCAGTGGCGAGTGCCCAGGTAGGCCGAAATGACCTCGGGGTTCTGCCGTACGTCTTCAGGCGAGCCGTCGCCGATCTTGCGACCGTAATCGAGCACCACCACGTGGTCGCTGATGTCCATGACCACGCCGATATCGTGCTCGATCAACACCACCGTCGTGCCCAGCTCACGGTTGATGTCGACGATAAAGCGGCTCATCTGCTGCTTCTCGTCGGCGTTCATCCCGGCCATGGGCTCGTCCAGCAGCAACAGCCGAGGCTCCGCCGCCAGCGCGCGGGCCAACTCCACCCGTTTCTGCAAGCCATAGGGCAGCGTGCCCACCAGGACGTCGCGCCAAGGCTGCAAATGCAGGAATGCGATGACCCGCTCGGCCGCTTCGCGCTGACGGTCATCCTCGGCCCGGGCGCGACCGATGCGCAGTGCCTGTTCGATCCAGGTGCTGCGGCGCTTGAGGTTGCGTCCGGTGAGCACGTTGTCGAGCACGCTCATGCCCTTGAACAGCGCGATATTCTGGAATGTCCGGGCAATGCCGCGGACCGCCACGTCATGTGGGCGCATCCGGCGCCGCTCCTGTCGATCAAAACGGATGTGCCCGTCCTGGGCCTGGTACACGCCGCTGATGACGTTCAGCAGCGAACTCTTGCCGGC
Organism: Pseudomonas sp. FW305-28; assembly: GCF_017351395.1. Taxonomy (NCBI): domain Bacteria; kingdom Pseudomonadati; phylum Pseudomonadota; class Gammaproteobacteria; order Pseudomonadales; family Pseudomonadaceae; genus Pseudomonas; species Pseudomonas sp. FW305-28. Next base: position 87,789 of record NZ_JACNDD010000009.1, on the reverse strand, counting down.
GCCGTTGGGGCCGATCAAGGCACAGATTTCACCGGCGACGACGCGAAAGCTGATGTCCGTGACCGCCTTGACGCCTTTGAATGACAGCGAAATATGCTCCAGCTCCAGCAAATGCGTGATGGCCGTCTGGGTCATGGGGCGTCTCCTCTCAGGCCAGTTGCGACTGGAGACCCGTCCAGTCATCGGTGGTGTGCTGCACCAGGTTCGGCGGCGCTTGCCAGTGAGCCCCGTCGTCCCACTGGCGAACCTCGATACCCAATGCCTGGAAAAATGCCTGGGTTTCGGGCGGCAAGGCATCGCCCACCAGCAGCGGCGCGCGGGTCCGGGAAAACCCCAGCACGTCGCGCAACGGCCGGCGAACCAGCCAGTCCCCCAGATGCCGTTGCAACAGCCCCGGCTGCGCTGCCAAGGCCCAGTCCACCAGCCCGCGGGACCAACTGCCCGGCTCCGGCAAACGTTCGAGCGCATAGCGGTGCAAACGCTCGTAGGTTTCCCGCGTCCCGGCCACCAGCGTCGGGCCCAGCTCGCGACGATCGCGATCACGGGTCGCCAGGTTCTCAGGAAAGTTCAGGCGAAAACCGGCCATCAACCAGGGCGCCAGCAGATAGCGAGCTTGCCCGCCCGAGGCGAACGCCCGGGCGGCCAATGCCTCTTCCTGCCGGCCCAGCCCTTCGCGCGCCAACAGCCGCTGCCCCTCCTGCAACAGTTCGGCGTGGCTGACGCGTTGTTCCTCCATCGCCCGTCCACTTCCGCGATAAAAAACAAAGGCCGTCTGCAGCACTTGCCCTTGCGGGGCCAGGTCAACGATTGGCCGCTCGGCAGCCAACGCGGCGTAATCCAGCGCTTGCGCAAATGGCGCCGAATCCGACAGGCCACGCTTATCGAGGTAGACCCACACCCCCACGGCCACCTGCGCCGCACGCAGACGCAGCATTTCTTCCACGCCTTCGACCAGGACGAAATCCGGCTGCAGCGTGGCGAGCCGTTGCACCTGTTCGGCCGCCGTCTCCAGCGGGTCGAACAGACTCGCCACGCCACCCAGCCATTGCGCGGCCAAGGCGGCAAGCAGCGCCTGCGGCCTGGGTCGACTGATGATCGTCAGGGTCGCGCCCGCCGCAAAACCGCGGGCTTGCAGGGCACTGGCGAAATGGCGCACCTCGTCGGCCACGTGCGCCCAGGTCCGCTCCTGCCAGACACCCAGGTGCTTGTGGCGCAGCGCGACGTCCGTGCCATGCTCCAGCGCCTGGCGCTGCAACCACTGGGGCAAGCTGGCCGGGACCGGGTCGAGGGTGTCGGTGAACGTGCCCATGCTGCCTCCCGCGCCTAAGCGACCGCCGCCGTTTTGGCTGCCGCTTTGCGTTGCTCAAGCTCACGCACCAGCGGCAGGACCTTACGACCGAAATACTCGACTTCTTCCTGGAAGTGCAGGAAACCGGCGAGCACCAGATCCACGCCTACCGCCTTGAGCGCCACGATGCGTTCGGCGATCTGCTGCGGCGTGCCGATCAAGTTGGTCTTGAAGCCATCGTTGTATTGCACCAGGTCCTCGAAGCTGGACTTGGCCCAGTTGCCCTCGCCTTCCGGGCTGGACTTGCCGGCCTGCTTCGCCGCATCGCCGAAGGCATTGACGGCCTCGGGATCGGCCTGGTCGATGATCTGGGCGAGGACCGCACGCGCCTCTTCTTCCGTGTCGCGGGCAATGACAAAGGCGTTAACACCGACCTTGACCTTGTGGTTGTTGGCCGCGGCTTTCGCCTGGAGGTCATCGATCTGCGCCTTGACGCCTTCCACGGTATTGCCGTTGGTGAAGTACCAGTCCGATACCCGGGCGGCCATGTCCCGAGCCGCACGTGAGCTGCCACCCTGGAAGATCTCCGGGTGCTGCTGCAGTGGTTTTGGCTTGAGGGTGTAGTCGTGGAAGCGGTAGAAATCACCGCGCAGGGTGAAGTTGTCGGTGGTCCAGATACCCTTGAGCGCGGTGATGAATTCTTCGGAACGGCGATAGCGCTCATCGTGCTCCAGCCACGGCTCGCCAATGGCGGTGAACTCGCCCTTGAACCAGCCCGATACGATGTTGACCGCCACCCGGCCGCCGGTCAGGTGGTCGATGGTTGCGATCTGCTTGGCCAACACCGACGGCGTCCACGGCCCCGGCAGTACCGCGGCGATGACTTTCAGGCGCGTGGTGGCGGCCAGCAAGGCATGACTGAACGCGACGGACTCGTGCTGGTATTCAGCACCGTAGCCGGCGGTAAAGCGCACTTGCGACAGGGCGTAGTCGAAGCCGGCCGCTTCAGCGATCTGGGCCAGCTTGCGGTTGTAGTCGATGCCCCAGTCGGTGCGTTGTTCGATTTTGCTGACCACCAGACCGCCACTGACGTTGGGCACCCAGTAGGCAAATTTGATCGTGTCCTGGCTCATTGCATGTACTCCACGGCTCGTTTTGAAAGGAAAAATGGATCAGGCAGCACTGGCGTCACGCCGGGCGCCCGGGACCAGGCTCAGCAACGCCGACTCGACGGCGCGCTCGATACGCTCCAGCACCTGAGCACTGGAGATCCGGTATTGGCTGAAATCGGTTTCGCTGGCATAGACCCCCACTGGCAGGCTGAGGGCCTGGAAGAAGCCGAACAGGGGTCGCAACTGGTGGTCGATCATCAAGGCATGGCGATCCGAGCCACCTGTCGCGGCCAACAGCACCGGTACGTTCTTGAGGGCTTCGTGATGAACGAAATCGAACAGGTGCTTGAACAGGCCGGTGTACGAGGCTCGATACACCGGGCTGGCGGCGATCAACAGATCGGCCGATTCAATGGCATTCAGATCCTCCTGCACGGCAGCCGGCAACGCCTCGCGACGCAACACCCCGGCGAACTGTGGACCGACCTTGGCCAATTCGATCAAGCGCACCTCGATCGGCAGTTGCTGCCCGAGCCGGTCCACCAACGCCTGGAGCAGTGCCAGGGTGCGTGACGGGTGCTGCACGCTGCCTGACACCGCCACCACTTTGAATTGCTTGCTCATCGCTTACCCCATGCCTGGAGACGCCACCTCAGCGTCTGCACAAGGTGTAGAGCAGCAACCGTGCCAGTTAAATATTTCCTTACTAATCAATTAATTACATGAAAATCCCAATCACTGCACTGTCGCCCGACGGACAAGCTGTTGGTCCACTGTTGCCTGGCGAACACCTGGCCCGTCGATGTCCGTCGCGGCAACTGTTGCCCGGCACACAGTTGCGCAACAGATTGTCCGCGGCCAGGACAGCCCTTGCGCTGATGAACGCCGTATGGACCCCGCATTTACGGGCGTTGGGCCTCGGGCATGGACTGTGCAATGGCTTTTGGCACCGGCAGATTTTTCCCCTGCCCGCCGACTCGCCACCAAGAAGGAATATCAACATGACCGCACAGCAACACCACCTGCCGCCGATCCTTTCCACGGGCACCGACTATGAGCCCCTTGCCGAACGCTTCCGGCCGATCTTTGCACGCATCCAGGCCGGCGCCCTGGAGCGTGAGCAAACACGCAGCCTGCCCTTTGAACAGGTGAAATGGCTGAAGGAAGCCGGCTTTGGCGCCGTCCGCGTACCGGTCGAATATGGCGGCGCCGGGGCCTCGCTGCCGCAGCTGTTGCAATTGCTGATCGAACTGGCTGAAGCCGACTCCAACCTGCCCCAGGCCTTGCGCGGGCACTTCGCATTCGTCGAGGACCGCCTCAATGCCCACGCCAGTAGCCCACAGGACACCTGGTTCAAGCGCTTTGTCGAGGGTGAGTTGGTGGGCAATGCCTGGACGGAAGTCGGCGCGGTGAAAATCGGCGAAGTCGTCACCCGGGTTTCCCGCCAGGGTGATCAGTGGGTCGTCAACGGCACCAAGTACTACAGCACCGGCAGTATCTTCGCCGACTGGATCGACGTGTATGCCCAGCGCGACGACAACGGCGCCGACGTGATTGCCGCCGTCCGTGTGCACCAGCCGGGCGTCAAGCAAAGCGATGACTGGGACGGTTTTGGCCAACGCACCACCGGCAGCGGGACATCGCTGTTCGAGAACGCATTGGTCGAGGCAGAAAACCTCATCGACTTCTCTACCCGCTTCAAATACCAGACCGCGTTTTATCAACTGGTGTTGCTGGCCGTGCTGACCGGCGCCGGCCGCGCGGCGGTTCATGACATCACCGAGCAAGTGCGCAAACGCACGCGGGTCTTCAGCACCGGCAATGCCAGCGAAGTGAGCCAGGACGTGCAAGTGCAACAAGTGGTCGGCAGGGCATCGGCCCAGGTCTATGCCGCCGAAGCCACCACCCTGCGCGCCGCGAGCGCCTCCCAGCGCGCTTACGAAAGTCGCTTCAGCCAGGACGCCGAGACCGAGCACACCGCCAACATCGCCGCCGAACTGGAGTCGGCCCAGGCCCAGGTGGTGATTTCCGACCTGGTGCTGCGCGCCACCAGCGACCTGTTCAATGCCCTCGGTGCTTCGGCCACCAGCACCAGCAAGGCCCTCGACCGTCACTGGCGCAATGCCCGCACCGCGGCCTCGCATAATCCGTTGATCTACAAGGAGCGCATTATTGGTGATTGGGAAATCAACGGTACGGAACCGCCGTATGTCTGGCAGATTGGCGGGGGCTCGAAGCAGCTTTGAGCAGGCTTGCTCGCGATGGCGGTGGTTCAGCTACATGGATGTCGGGCTGGCTGGCCTCATCGCGAGCAAGCTCGCTCCCACAGGGGGTCTGGGTTGAACATGGGGTTCGTGTCCACTGGAGATCGAGTGTGGGAGCGAGCCTGCTCGCGATGGCGGTGGTTCAGTTGCATGGATGCCTGTTCCTTACGCCACACGTTCGACGTAGTGGGATTCCCCACCTCCAGTCGCGCCCGATAACCAACCCCATACGAAGCTCAACGTCGTACGCCCTGCTTGATCGACACTCACCGTCCCTCGAGACCAGCCGGAAAGAATCTCACCCTCCGTAGTCAAGCATTGGAAGAGAAGTTCAATGGTATCGGGACCCGTTATGCGTCCGACTTGATTGCCCAGGCGAATCCGGCCGCCTTGGTAAGTGCTCGAAATGGCACCGTTCTCGACGAGGTAATGAAACACCGTGCCTGCGCCAGAGAGTCCTTGGGCGTTGTCCGCCACCGTAAACCGGCGATTGTGCAAACGATCGCTGATTGGAGAAAAGGGAATTTCCATGAATGTCGCGTCCTCTAGTCGAGATATTCCATTGCGGCCGTCGATGACCCTGAATCATTTTTGTCGCCACTGGTAAAGCCCCCCGGGCAAGTACCGAGTCGCAGGGCAAGCTGCCTACCTCTCCACAAAGCCGACGGGAACTCATCCCAGACGATCAAAACACTGGCATCATGCCTTTTTCCTTGCACTCATGGAGTGACTGTGACGAATCTAAGTGCCGCCCCTGAGTTTGCACCCGCCTCCACTTTATCGCCCTACCGCTTCTTCCCCCGGCTCGGAATGTTGGTGCTGGCCACTCTGGTCGTCTTCCTGGCCGCAATACCCGAGGTCCTTTTCGTACCCGCGGACATGCAGGCCTATCTGATGTTCACGACCACCTCGGGGCTCACCGCGCTCGTCCTCCTCGGCCTCTTCGCCCTGCAATACCGTGCCGATTCGCGCCCCCAGTGGTGCGGTCATGCCATTGGCAAACCCCTGCGGTGGGGGGCGGTCGGCATTGTCGGGACCTACCTGCTTTTCGGGGTTGCCGTCTTCGTGCTCGGGTTGCCCCGTGAGGTGTTCATGGCCGAGCTTCTGGACGGGCTCAACCGTTGGCAGGCCGCGATCAAGATTGCCTCGCTGATCGTGCTGCCGCCCATCGCCGAAGAGCTGTTCTTCCGCCATTACATGTTCCGGCTGTTTCCCTACGAGAACAGCCGTGCCTGGACATGGATCGCGATCATCGTGACGTCGGCCGTCTTCGCCGGCATGCACATCCAATACGGAAATTGGATGACGATCGTGCTGATCTTCGCCTGTGGAGGCGTGTTCGCCATCGCCAGGGTGGTCAGCGGTGGGCTGCTGGTGCCGGTGCTCCTGCATTCGCTGACCGAGATTGTCGCACTGAGCGCTGACCAGTCTTTCTCGCTGATGGGGCTTTACGGTTGAGCCAGCGGTGCCAGGCAGCGGCCCTCCACAGCTTCACGGCGCCTGAACCTCGACGGGTGGCAGAAGAATCTCGCCCATCTGCGGGTAGTGCATGGTCAGGACCGCCCACCTCAGCCCCTCCACGCCTGGCACGGTGCCGGATGCCTTGGATGAATGCTCGACGTAGCCGGCATATTCTTCGATGTAGCGGAGATGCTTTTCCCAGCGCGCCTGATCAAAGTTCACGCCAAAGATGATGACACTGCCCGTTGCCACCTTTTCCGCCTGGGCTTTCAAGCGGGTCATGTACCAATAGTCCTTGGCCGCGCTTTCAAACATCTTGCCCTGGTTGGCATTGGCGAAAGGGGTCTTGAGTTCAATGAAGTGAAAGCGCTTTTCATCCTGGTCGCGAATCCATAAGTCGCATTGCTTGGAAACAATGTCCATCAGCGACCAACGCTGATCGAGCTTCACCTTGTACTCGACGCCAACATCCGCCAGTTCGCGGTCGGGGCCACGAAGCCCACGGGCCTGGATCAGCCAGAAATAAAACTCGAACTTCAACCAGCCCTCGAAACCGTTGGCCAGGGCACTGATGGATGACGGCAGGTATTTGCGGTCTTCTTCCCACGATTGCATGAAATCGTGAAACGCTGACGCAACGTCAGAAACTCCGGGCATGGGGCACTTCCTTGTATCGCTCTGGGGGTTTTCGGCATAGTGCCATCACCCTCCTGATGGCTACAATGCCAGGCTATGATTTCGCAAACGTCAGCACCTCAAACAAGAGCAATAATGAAAATTCACGCAACCTGCCTCGGACTGTTTGCCCTGACACTCCCACTCCCCTGGGAGTCCCTTCAGGCCTCGACGTGGCAGATCTGCCAGATGGAGCTGCGTATCGTCGAGGTCCTGAAACAACCCTACCCGCAACTTCAGGCGCAGATCGTGAAAGCCAGGCCGAAATCCGCCTCGGTGGAGTGTCCTGCGCAAGGCTCACTGTTGACCTTCACCCCGGAAACCCCGGACTACCAAGCCACGCTCCCCCGCCGGCAATGGCCCGGCAAAGGGCAGTCGGTACGGGTGGACTACCGCTACCTGGATGGCATCTGTAAAGGCGACGGTAACTCGCATCCGTGTCGTATCAAGCACTACCCCCTGATGGGACGATAGTCGGGCAGCCGGGGAAGGCGGCAGTTCTCGAATCAGTGAAGTCACTGATGGCCTCATCGCGAGCAAGCTCGCTCCCACAAAAGGGACTTGCGCAACGCCCTGTGGGAGCGAGCTTGCTCGCGATGACGTCCGCACATCCAACCTCAATGCAACTCAAGCCAACAGCGCGCTGATCCACCGGATTTGCCGGGCAATGTCTTGCCGCTTCTCTTCGGGCACGGCTTGGTGTGCCTTGGCGAAGCTGGAGAGGGTCTTTTGTTTCTGGCGCAGCAGGCGCTGCCACTTGGCCAGGAAGGTCGGGGTTCGCGCTTGCATCTGCAGCGGGCCGAAGTACAGCTCCTCGGCGGTGTACGTCACTGGCCCGGCGCGCTCGGCGACGATGATCTCGTAGTAGAAGCGGTTTTCCCGCAGCACTTCCTCGCAAAGGATGCGGTAGCCGTTTTCCATCAGCCATTGACGCAGCGGTTGTTCGCCACCGTTGGGTTGCAGAATCAGCCGCTCGTGCCCGCTCAGACGTGCCTTGCCGCTGTCGAGGATGTCGCGGATCGTCTCGCCGCCCATGCCGCAGAGGCTGATCGCGGTGATCCCGTCTTCCGGCTCGATTGCCGCCAGGCCGTTGGCCAGACGCACACTGATCCGCTGCTCCAGGCCATTCTCGCCCACGGTGCGTTCGGCGGCGCGCAAGGGTGTCAACGCCACCTCGCCGGCCACCGCCGTCGCAATGACGCCACGGCGCAACAAGGCCACCGGCAGGTACGCGTGATCCGAGCCGATATCGGCCAGGTGCGCCCCCGCCGGCATATGCGCCGCCACGCGCTCCAGGCGCATGGACAATGTCTGTTCGTTCAACTGCAGTTCCCTGGGTTAATCGTAGAACGGCTCGACCGCCGTCCGACTGCCGACAAAGAAGCTGTCCGCGACCAACCGCAGTGGCTGCAGGTCCATGTCGCTGGCCTTGTCGTTGATCAGTTGCTGAAAATGTCGATACACCGCGGCGTACTCGCCTTCCTCGGATACGGCCTGGCGCACACCGTCGATGCTCAACAGCGCGCCGCCGTTGTCCAGGCGCAGGACGCCTTCGGCGCAGCGAATCTCGATGCTCCAGAGTTCGTCATGGCCATGGTCGAAATCGAATTCCGCCCGGATATCGAGGTGGCGCGCATCAGCCATCTTGATGCTGGCGGCAATCGGCGACTGGCAGTTGTCCGGCACGCGCAACTCGGCGGCCTCCACGAACAACGGCAGTGCCAGCAGATGAGTCGCAATCGACAGCGCGTTGATGCCGGGATCGAAGACCCCCAGGCCACCGGGTTGCCAGATCCACGCCTGGCCGGGGTGCCACTTGCGCACGTCTTCTTTCCAATCGATCTGCACGCTGTGCAAGGTGCGACTGGCCAGCCAGTCACGGGCGGCCGCGATGCCCGGGGCGTAACGGGAATGCCAGGCGAACAGGCCGCTGACGCCTTGCTCGCGAACCTGCTCCACCAAGGCCATGGCTTCACCCAACGTGGCGCACGGCGGCTTTTCCACCAGAACGTGTTTACCGGCCGCCAGCGCCTGTTGCACCAGGGCGAATCGACCTTGCGGCGGTGTGCAAAACGCAATCGCATCGACGTGCGGGCCGTTTTCGAGCAGCTCGCCCAAGGATCGGAAGTTCTCCACCCCGGCGCAGGGCTGCCCTTGCGTGGCGACTGCCACCAGTTGGAACGCGGGGTTGGCGAGGATGGCTGGAACGTGTTGATCCTGGGCAATCTTGCCGTAGCCCACCAGGCCGAGACGAATCGGTTGCATCGATGACTCCTGATTTTTTGTACTTGTGATCGGCCAGCAAACTAGACGCAAATCGCCTGGCGGACAATGGGGGCCGGGCAGTATCTACCTGATTGCCCAGCCCGGCGCCGCAAAGGCATCAGCTACGCCGCTGTTCACGGACACTCGTCACGACGTTGGTCACCCGCCCGTAAAAGGGCTCCAGCCGCTCACGTGGCGCATCGTGCTCCACCACCAGGGCGGCGACCTCCTCACAAGAAACCACCTGATAATGAGCGACGCTGGACAGCTTTTCGTTGGTCACTGCGGTAATCACTTGCCCACTCGCCGCCACCACTGCACGCTTGAACTCTGCGTCCTCCAGGCCGAATGCCGTGACCCCATTGTCTGGATCGATGGCGCAGGCCCCCAGAAAACACACGTCATAACTGAACTGGCGCAATTGCTCCACCGCCGTCAGCCCGATCACACCACCGGCGATGGGATTCAAGCGCCCCCCCAGGAGAATGACTTCGGCACGGGGCAGTTTCATCAACTGCACCGCAATCAACGGCGAATTGGTGGAGAGGGTCAACTGAAGGCTCGGATCGATGGCGCCAGCAATCGCCAGGTTGGTCGACCCGGCATCGATGAACACGTGCTGGCCCACGCGCAGCAAGGCAGCGGCCGCTTGGCCGAGGCTGCCCTTGCGTACCGGGTCTTTACGCACGCGTACATCCAGCGACCCTTCGGCAGCCGGCACAAGTATCGCGCCGCCATAAACACGCTTGCATAACCCCGCCGCTGCCAATACCCCCAGGTCACGCCGGATCGAGTGTTCGGACACATTGAATTCGCTGGCCAGGTCCGCCGCGATCACCCGGCCATACCGGGCGAGACGCTGGCTGATCAATTGCTGGCGTTCACCGGGGAACGCTTCGTGGGGAGAAGTCATGAGATACAACCTGCATAAACGAGCACTAATGATCATCAACGAGCAGATAGTGCCGGTTATGCAGCGAAGCGTCAAACCCGCTCATTCCAGCGAGCGCCTGTACGATAAACGGTCAAGCGTTCCCTGGAACATTCGTGCCCATGCCCACTGGCAGGAAGGGTCGAATTTCTTCGATCTCCTCGGCACTGAGGCGCAACTGCGCGCCGGCAATCAGCCCGTCGACCTGCCCGCGGCGACGGGCTCCGACGATGGCACCGGTCACCACCGGCTTGCGCAGCACCCAAGCGATGGCGACTGCCGCCGCACTGACCCCGTGCCGTTCGCCAATACCGGCCAAGACCTCGACCAGCGCCAGGTTCGCGCTCAAGCGAGGCTCCTGGAAGTCGGCGCTTCGCGCCTTGCGCCAATCGTCGTCGGGCAATTGGGCGATACGTTCGCGCGTCATGCTGCCGGAAAGCAGCCCCGACTGAAGGGTGGAATAGGCCAAGACCCCCATTCCCGCCTGCTCGCAAAATGGCAGGACGTCTTGCTCGATGTCCCGCATCAAGGCGGAATAAGGCGGCTGAAGTGAAACGATCTCGGTTACCGCCTGGGCCCGCTTGAGTTGCGCGACATCGAAATTGGAGACGCCGATGGCGCGAATTTTCCCCTGTTCGCGGGCGGTGGCCAACGCCGAAAGCGCCTTCTCGAGCCCTTCACTGCTGCCGTCGGCAGGAAAGGCCGGCCAGTGAATCTGATAAAGGTCGATGGTTTCGACTTGCAGTCGGCGCAAGCTTGCCTCGACCTCGGCGAGCAACGATCGAGGCGCCAGCGAGTGTGAGATCGCCTTGGTGACCGGGTCCCAGACCAGACTGCCCTTGGTGAACACCAACGGGCGCTGCGAAGCCGGCAGCCGCCGCAACAGCTGCCCGACCAGTTGCTCGGCATGGCCCAAACCATAAACCGCCGCCGTATCGATCCAGTTCACCCCGCGTTCAACGGCATATTCAAGGGCACCGAGGCTGTCCTCGTCGTCCTGTGCACCCCAACTGTATTCCCAGCCGGTGCCAGCAATGGCCCAGGTTCCCAGGCCAATGGGCGAAATCAGCAAGTCCGATGATCCAAGACGATTCTTTTGCATAGCGAGTTCTCCACAGATGATGTGGGCAGTATCCGCGAGGGATCTCATGACGATAAGATGGGTAATCTTATTTGAAATACTGAACTGTATTCATGAGTCAGCACCCCGATCTTTCCGAACTGGATGCCTTTGCCGCCGTCGCTCGCCATCGCAGCTTTCGCAAGGCCGCCGACGAGCGTGGCGTTTCGGCCTCGGCATTGAGCCACGCCATGCGAGCCCTGGAAGCACGCCTGGGAGTCAGGCTACTCAACCGCACCACGCGCAGCGTTACCCCGACCGAGGCCGGCCACCAGCTATTGGCAACACTGGCCCCTACCCTGCAGCAGGTTGCCGATGCCTTGGCCCAATTGACCTCGTTGCAGGATGTGCCCGCCGGCAAGCTTCGCCTCAACGTGGCGCGTCCGGCGGCGCGTGCAGTATTTGCGAAGGTGCTCGCGCCGTTCGTGGCCAGGTATCCCCGCATTCAACTGGACCTGGTCAGCGATGATGGCTTGACCGATATCGTCAACGGCGGCTTTGACGCCGGCGTGCGCTTTGGCGAAAGCCTGGCCGGCGACATGATCGCCGTCCCTGTCGGCCCCCCTCAATCGTTCGTGACCGTAGCCGCGCCAACCTACCTGGCCGCGAAGGGGATCGCCCAGGCTCCACGGGATTTGCTCGAGCATGCCTGCATCGCCCGGCGTTTTCCCAGCGGCAAACTCTACGCTTGGGAGTATCAGGCAGAGGGACAACCGATCCGGTTGTCCGTCACCGGCCCGCTCATTCTTGAAGACGATGCGCTGATGATCCAGGCGGCGAAAGATGGCGCCGGGATTGCCTACGTCTACGAGGAGCTGGCACGCGACGACCTCCGCAATGGGCGTCTCACGGAACTGCTCGCGCAATGGAAAGCGCCGCCAAGCCGGTTTTTCCTCTATTACCCCAGCCGACGCCATGTACCGCCGGCCCTGAAAGCGCTCATCGAGTTCATCCGGGCGGATGATTGGCTAACCTGAGGAAACAGCGGCAGAGGTTTCCCACGTACCGCTGTTTGCACAGTCTGGATTGGACTCGTTCGTCGCCAAGTGCTGAGGCGGGCGTTCAGTACCTGATTAACTCGGCCCAGGCGATGTTGCATTCGCGCAACTCTTGAGCCGCGCGCTTAGCCATTCAGCAGGCGGCCGCCGTCAAGGACGATTTCAGAGCCGACCGTCCAGCGCGATTCGTCGGATGCCAGATACAGCACTGCTTTGGCCACCTCGTCGGAGGTACCGAAGCGGCCAAGCGGAATGGTTGCCGTGATCGCTTGGTTAATCTGCTCGCGGTAAGCGTCCGGAATACCTGCCTTGTCGTAAAGCGGAGTCTCGACGGGGCCAGGGCTCACTGCATTGACACGGATGCCACGGCCTAGCAATTCGGTCGAGAGCGTCTTCGACATGTTCAGCAATGCGGCCTTCGTTGCGGCATACACGGACGAGCGATCTGCCCCTGCATGCGCGCTTACGGAAGTGGTCAACACTACGGAAGCAGGATTTGCGAAGACCGGCAACAGCGCCTGCATCAGGAAGTATGGCCCTTTGACGTTGATGTCGAAAATGCGGTCGAACATGTCTTCCGTCCATTCCTCAATGGGCCGCCAGACGGATACGCCGGCATTGAGGAAGGCAACGTCGAGTTGGCCGTAGTGTTCCTTGATGACTTGTGCCAACTCCTTTTGTGCTGCAACGCTGGCCGAGTCGGCGCGCAACACCGGCACTTCCGGGCCCAATTCTGCCTGGGCCTTTGCAATCGAATCGGGGTTGACGCCCGTGACGATCACGCGAGCACCCTCCGCCAGGAACTGCTTTGCCGTTTCCAGCCCGATGCCACTGGTGCCGCCAGTGATGAGCGTACGTTTACCTTGCAAGCGGGACATTTGAATTCTCCGGTGAATGACCACTGCGGTCGACATGGAGAAATATGCGCTCATGCTCCGAATCGGATAAGACTGCCTATTCGTATATGATTCATGCAAATCAAGCATGAATCGAGGTGGAGAAGTGGACCGGTTTCTTTTGATGACATGCTTCGCGCGTGCTGTGGAAACCGGGAGCTTTTCGGCGGCAGGGCGCGATCTAGGGTTGGGGCAACCCAATGTAAGCCGCTATGTAGCGGCTCTGGAGGATCATTTGCAGACGCGCTTGCTCCACCGGTCTACGCGCAAGCTATCCTTGACGCCGGAGGGCGAACGCTACTATGCGGACATCCGGCGCATCCTGGATGCGGTGGATGAATCCGAATCGTCCTTCAGGAACAGCGTCGAGCCATCGGGGCTCTTGCGCGTAGCCTGTCCGACAGCTCTCGCACACGCGTTTGTGCTGCCGCATGTGCCGGCCTTTTTGGAGCGCTACCCTCAATTGATCTTGGATCTCCAACTCAACGATCGATACGTAGACCTGGTCAATGAAGGTACCGAACTCGCCATTCGCATAGGACAACTGGAGGACAGCTCCTTGCGCGCCCGGCGTCTTGGGTGGTACGACCGGGTCTTCGTCGCCAGCAAGGACTACTTGGCTAAACGCGGAGTTCCGCAGACCCCGGATGATCTGCGCGACCACGACTGCATCATCTACACCTTACTGTCGTCCGGGGCGACCTGGCGATTCCGTGACGCGGACATTCCGATTGCCGGCAGGCTCAGGGTCAACTCGCCCGACGCTGTCAGTGCGGCAGTCGTGGCAGGCCTGGGTGTGGCGCATGGACCTGCGTGGCTGTTTGAGGGTGGGCTGAACAGCGGGAGATTACAGTTCATTCTCACCGACCATGCGGCTCCCCCTGTCCCCGTGCAGATGGTTTATGTCGCCAATAGACTGCTCCCCACGCGGGCTATCGTGTTCATGGATTTCATGGCTGACGTGTTTTCAAAGATTCCAGCCTTGAACGGCAGCACCCCTTTGCCGACGCTATAAGACAAGACGACAAAACGTGCCCCCTGACGCTCTTGCCTAAGGCTACGCTGACCGGGCCGAAATACCGGGCTGGAGTCATCGTCAAACAAAAAAAAAGCCCCGCGACCGAGGACGGTGCGGGGCAAGGGAATTGGTTGGTTGCGGCCAACCAAAGGAGCACGGTGAAAAGCGTTTACGGGCCGGTCAGATGCATTCCTGTGCGGCGCGTTCGAAACTCGAAGGCAGGAGGTTGGAGGCCAGCAAGTGCCGCTCGTAGATGAATACCTTGCCGCCGTCGCCGGCCTTGTAGGCTTCCAGCACGTTGTCCGCCGAGACTTTGCTCGGCACCACGATGCGGTAGCTGCGCTGGGTCTGCGAGACCATCGGGTTCAAGGCATTGCCCTGCAATTTCGGTACGACGCATTCGGCGTATTGGGCCGGCGTCTTGCTGGTCTGCAAGGTCAGGGTCGGATCGTTCGGTGCCGAGGCACAACCGGCCAGCAACAATGGGGAAAACGCCAGGGAAAGCAGAAATAAACGGCGCATGGGTTGAGGTCCTGAAAATAAAAATACGGGGCTGCGTGTTCGATGGCGCTGATTTTCCAATGATTGCCGGCAAAGCAGAACTTGCATTTCGTAATGGTCACTATTACTCCTAGCAATAGTTGCAAGCCGAGAAAGATTGATGAGGACTATCCATGAGAACGTTTGATCTGATTCGCGACTCGGTATTGCCCGACTTCCGTGAACGAGTGGCTGACTACTTGATCCAGTACGAAAGCGTGCTGTTGAGCAACACAGAACCCGACCCGGAGCTCAAGCGGGCCACGGCCAATCAACTGCGCGGTTATCTGCGTGGATTGAATACCACTCGGGTATTGGGCATGGCGGATTGGGAGGAGCTGGATCGGCGGGTGGTGGACACCTGGCTTCAGTGACCGGCCGGACATTCCGGGAATGTGTTCGATTCAGGGTGTCGAGGGCGATTGCTCCCGCCGGGCTGGGCTGCGATCGCTCGCCGGCTGCGGCCCGACACTGGCTTGCGCCCTGTCCACCAGCCGTTGCACCCAGGCGGCGTCCTGGTCATTGACCACCCCATAGCGGTTCGGCGGTAAAAACTTCCAGTGATGGGCGGCCTCCTCCAGACGCTTGAGTTCATCGGCAGACATCCAGTACGGCGTATCCACCAATGGCATCGGCGCACCGTCGAAACGCCGGCCCAACTGCAGGTTCGTGCCGGGGGCGAAAGCCATCGCCAGTTGCTGCTGGGGTTGCAGCAGCTTGTCCGGCGCCGGCATTTGCCCTACTCGCCCGTAGCTGAAGTCCCCTGAGAACTGCTCCTTGAGCACCAGCCAGTACCCCGCCGCGGTCTTGGCCAGAATCCATTGCGACACACCGCTGTCCTGCACGCATTTCAGCTTGCCGTCGGTCCATTGCATGAGGGTGTTGCAGTCCGGGTCATAGTCGTTGGACCACAGGCTGATGCCGCGGATGAGGGTGTGGTGTTCGAGCTCGACCAGCCCTTGATCGGGCATCGATTGCCAATATCGCTTGGTCGGGTCGCGCTTATCGCGCAAGTAATTATGCAGGCCCCAGGCAGCCATGAACAGCAAGGTGACGAGCACAAGCCAGCCAAGGGAATCCCCCACGATCCGGTCAAGGTCGACGCCTGGGGCGGATAACCCCTGATAGACCAGCAGCCCCAGCAAAAACGCGATGCCCGGCAACACCGGGCCCAGGCACAACGGCGGCACCAGCACCATGACCCAGCTGAAGCGATGCATGGTCGCACGCTCACGCGCCCAGGCCAGCTCCTGAGCAAGCATCGGCGCCCGCTCCCGAGGGCCGATGTCAGGATCGGGCGTCTGGAAACGCATGTACTGGGTGTAGGTGTCATCGTTCATGGATCGGATCTTGTCCTTGAAGTCATCGTGTTAGACACACGTTCATGCCCATCGCCCAAACTCGCTTCACCCGCCCCTTGCTCAAGCCAGGCTAGACAGTGGTCCTGTTCGAGCATCCGGATCACGAACGACGTTTCTTGAAGATATCCACGCCTGGGAACAACCCGGCGGAACGGATCGATATTTAGACCAGTAGTCGCTCGATCCACTGCTGTGGCGTCATCTTCGTCACCATGATCGACACAATGACAAACATCCCCAAAAAGCCCAGAACCCCCATCCAGAACCACTTCTGATACACGGTTGAGTATCGATCATCGAGCGTGCGCCCATCCCCTAGCGCGCTCGACGCCATCACGTATAACCGCTTCTGGAACACCAGCACAGGCAGCCACAACGCCCCCACGCACAGGAAAATGATCAACGACGTCATGATCCATTCCGTAGTCAGGGGAAGTCCGGCCAGTCTCGTTAGCAGGTAACCCGTCACTATCTGAATGAAACCCGCCGGCGTGGTAATCCAGGTATCGAACCGGACAACCGTCCTGGCCACATGGGCAATGACCTGCGGATTGGCGGTGCGGCTGGCGGCGATCAGGTAGAGGTAGGATCCCATGCCGAAGCCGAACAGGAAAATGGCAGCGATCACATGGATGTACTTCAAGCACAGATAGAGCATGGTCAACCCTGCCCGTCAGAGAAATGCACAGACAGGCTGAGGTTTTGCGGATCGTTGATGGCGGCCATGTATTCGTCGACGGTGATTTCACCCACACAGGCCCGAGCTCCGGGTTCGGGCAGATACCCTTGGGCGACTTTCGCCGCCAAGGCAACGGCTGCACAGCTGGGAATTTCCGGCCCTTTGTCGTTCATGGCGGTGAGCTGCACGTTCAACGACAACGGCTCGCCGTCGGCACCGATACCATGGACATCGATGTACATTGCGCTTTTGCCATCGCCAAGTCGTTCGAACCAGAGCCCACACCGATGAAGCCTGGCCGCCCAAGGGAGATGGTCGCGCACCAGCCCCATCCTCATTGCCTGGGCCAGCAGGTAGTTGGCAATGCCGCCGAGCTTCAGGCCTGCGCCGGCCTTGAAGCTCAGGTTCAGGGCGCCATAGCGGCTGGCGAAGATATCCATGTCCGGCACGTCGACATTGGCCAGTACCCGGGTGCCCATGTAGCGCATTCTGCGAAGCGTCAGATCCTGCCATCCCAGAACCTCATGCACCCGGCCATTCCTGAGTTGCTTGATCGGCTTGCCCGCATAGGCGAGAACGCCTTCGACGGTGGACAAGCCCGGCATTTTGGCCGAAGAAGAAATACCATGCTCGATCGTGTCGATGCGTTTAAACCGATGCCGCTGCTGATCAATGAGGGCGGCCGAGAGCGTTGGCACTGAGCTGCAACCACTGAGGATCGCCACGCCTGCCTGTTTTGCCCGGGTGTCGAGTGCGCTAATGCCGGTGACGAAGGCTCTGCTGTCCGACAGGTCGCAGTAATTCACGCCGGCGTCGATGCAGCTCTCGGCGACGGCATAGGATTGCCCTTGAAAGGGGCCGCCGGTATGAATGACCCATTGGATGTTCATCAAGCCAAGGACAGATTTGAAGCCTGGGCCCATGGCGTCGCCGCACCAGCTTTCACATGCCATGCCCGATCGGGCGTTCAACTCATCGACTTTGCGCTGCAGTTTTTGGGCGTCGCGCCCCGAAATCACCAACTGTACGCCTGGCATCACCACCAGGTGCCTGGAAACGATACTGCCGAAATTTCCATACCCACCGACCACCATGACCCTGAGCGTCATTCCATCCGTCCCTAAATATTCGATGAAGCCCGCAACCTTGCCACAAGGACGAGGCGGTGGTGTAGCCCTTGTGGCAGATCATTGAGTTCCCGCACTTGCCCCCTGCTGATACTCCCGGGGCGTGCAGCCGAATTCGCGGCGAAACACCGTGTGCAGGTATTGCGCCGATTTGAAACCGCAATTCTGGGCGATGTCGGCAATCGGTGCGTCGGTGTTTTCCAGCCCGTTGGCGGCGGCGGTCAGCTTGAAGCGCAGGATTTCATCGTGGACGCTGCAGCCCCGCTCCTTGCGAAAATGCGCTTCCAGCGATGAGCGCGATATCCCTACATAAGCCGCCACCTGGGCCGTCTTGATGCCCTGGCAGGCGTATTGGCGGATGAAGAGCAGTGCCTGCATGACATAAGGGTTGCCCAACGGTTGATGCAGGCTCGACACCTGCACATTGATCGCATCTGGTGGGATCAGAATCTGTGTGCCCGTGGACGGCATGCCGTGCAGCATTTGGTGGAGCAGGCGTGCGGCGGTCCGACCCATGGTCTCGGTGCCCTGGATCACCGAGCTCAACGGCACCCGCGTCAGGCTGCGGGTCAGCGGGTCGTTGTCGATACCGATCAACGCCACTTGCTCCGGCACGGCGATCCCGGCGGTCAGGCAGGCTTGCAGCAGTTGCCGGGCGCGGGCGTCGCTGACGGCGATGATGCCGATGGGCTTGGGCAGGCTTTGCAACCAGGCGATCTGCTGTTCGACGGCGCTGTCCCAGAGCGGTGCGCTGGTGCCCATGCCGCGATAGACCTCGGCCGGCAGGCCGTCGCGCTGCACCAGCCGGCGAAAGGCTTTCTCCCGTTCCTGGGCCCAGCGATTGGCTTGTGCTTCAGGCAGGCTGAAACAGGCGAAGCGGGTCAGCCCGGCCTCGATCAGGTGTTCGTAGGCCAACCGCATCAACGCGTCATTGTCGGTGGCGACATAGGGGATGCCCTTCGGGTAGGCGCGTTCATCCTGATAGGAACCGCCCACCGCCACCACCGGCAGCTTGATCCCGGCCAGCGCCTCGCCGATCAGCGGGTCGTCGAAGTCGGCAATGATCCCGTCGCCCTGCCAGCGCTCGATGCCTTTCAAGCGGCAGAGAAAATCCTCCTCGAGAAACAAGTCCCAGGACGCACGCGTGCTGCTCAAGTAGTTGCCGATACCGCTGATGATGCCGCGGTCGTAGATCTTGCTGCCATTGAACAACAGCGCGATGCGGTGAACGGGCGGGACGGTTTTCATTGGTTTAACCCTGTGCCGGTGGACACAGACTAGGCGCGCGGCCGACGAATCTCAATACTCAAAATCGAACTGCCCGTTGGTGATTTTCATAATCAGCAGCCACGGGGCCGGCGTTAGTATCGAGACACCGCCAAGAATAAAAAGGAAACCCGCACATGCCGTACTTCCCCGGTGTCGACAAGATTCGCTACGAGGGCCCCGCCAGCGATTCGCCGCTTGCCTTCCGTCACTACGACGCCAACAGACTGGTGCTCGGCAAACCCATGCGCGAACACCTGCGCATGGCGGTCTGCTATTGGCATACCTTCGTCTGGCCGGGGTCGGATGTGTTCGGTGCCGGCACGTTCAAGCGCCCATGGCAGCACGCCGGGGATCCGATGGAAGTGGCCATCGGCAAGGCCGAAGCGGCCTTCGAGTTCTTCTCCAAGCTGGGCATCGACTACTACTGCTTCCACGACACCGATGTCGCCCCGGAAGGTAGCTCGCTCAGGGAGTACCGCAACCACTTCGCCCAGATGATCGACCACCTGGAACGCCATCAGGAGCAGACCGGGATCAAGCTGCTGTGGGGCACCGCCAACTGCTTCAGCAACCCGCGCTTTGCCGCAGGCGCCGCCAGCAACCCCGATCCGGAAGTATTCGCCTGCGCCGCCGCCCAGGTGTTCAGCGCCATGAACGCCACCCAACGCCTCAACGGCGCCAACTACGTATTGTGGGGCGGTCGCGAAGGCTACGAAACCCTGCTCAATACCGATTTGAAACACGAGCGCGAGCAACTGGGCCGGTTCATGCGCATGGTGGTCGAGCACAAGCACAAGATCGGCTTCAAAGGCGACCTGCTGATCGAACCCAAGCCCCAGGAGCCGACCAAGCACCAGTACGATTACGACAGTGCCACGGTGTTCGGCTTCCTGCAGCAGTTCGGCCTGGAAAACGAGATCAAGGTCAACATCGAAGCCAACCACGCCACCCTCGCCGGGCACAGCTTCCACCACGAGATCGCCACAGCCGTCTCCCTGGGGATCTTCGGCAGCATCGACGCCAACCGCGGCGATCCGCAAAACGGCTGGGACACCGACCAGTTCCCCAACAGCGTCGAGGAAATGACCCTGGCCACCTACGAAATCCTCAAGGCTGGCGGGTTCGGCAATGGCGGGTTCAACTTCGACTCCAAGGTCCGGCGCCAGAGCGTGGACGATATCGACCTGTTCCACGGCCATGTCGCCGCCATGGACGTCCTCGCCCTCGCCCTGGAGCGCGCGGCAGCCATGGTCCAGAACGATCAGTTGCAACAGTTCAAGGACCAGCGCTACGCGGGCTGGCAGCAACCGTTTGGCAAGGCGGTGCTGGCCGGCGACTTCAGCCTGGAATCGTTGGCCGAGCACGCCTTTACCAACGAGCTCAATCCCCAGGCTGTCAGCGGTCGCCAGGAAATGCTCGAGAACGTGGTCAATCGGTTTATCTACCCCTGACAAATGTGGCGAGGGGATTTATCCCCGCTGGGCTGCGAAGCAGCCCCCGGAAGAACAAACTGATTTGTCTGCCCCATCAAAGAGGCCGTTACATTCTCGCGACAAATCTGTGCCCACGGTGTCCTGCAACGCTCTACAGTTCTACCCGGTATCACGCTCATCGTCAGGCAGTGTCTTTCAAACAACAATAAAAGGACGCACTACATGAAAACATTCAAACGTACCCTGCTCGCCGGCGCCCTCGCCCTGCTCTCGCTTCCGGTCATGGCCGATGCGGCCCATCCGAAAATCGGTTTCTCCATCGATGACCTGCGCCTGGAACGCTGGTCGCGGGACCGTGACTACTTCGTCGCGGCGGCGGAAAAACTCGACGCCAAGGTCTTCGTCCAGTCTGCCGATGCCAACGAGCAGAAGCAGATCTCGCAGATCGAAAACCTGATCTCCCGTGGCGTCGATGTGATCGTCATCGTGCCGTTCAACGCCACCGTGCTGACCAACGCAGTCGCCGAAGCCAAGAAGGCCGGGATCAAGGTCGTGTCCTACGATCGACTGATCCTCAATGCCGATATCGACGCCTACATTTCCTTCGATAACGAAAAGGTCGGCGAGATGCAGGCCAGTGGCGTGCTGAAAGCCGCGCCCAAGGGCAATTACTTCCTGCTCGGTGGCGCGCCCACGGACAATAACGCCAAGGTCCTGCGCGAAGGCCAGATGAAAGTCCTGCAACCGGCCATCGACAAGGGTGACATCAAGATTGTCGGCCAGCAGTGGGTGAAGGAATGGAACCCCACCGAAGCCTTGAGCATCGTGGAAAACGCCCTGACCCGGAACAACAACAAGATCGATGGCATCGTCGCCTCCAACGACGCCACCGCCGGCGGCGCCATCCAGGCCCTGGCCGCACAGAAAATGGCCGGCAAGGTGCCGATCTCGGGCCAGGACGCCGACCTCGCGGCGGTCAAGCGCGTGATCGATGGCACCCAGACCATGACCGTCTACAAGCCACTGAAACTGATTGCCTCCGAAGCCGCCAAGCTCTCGGTGCAACTGGCGCGTAACGAGAAACCGACCTTCAGCTCGCAATACGACAATGGCAGCAAGAAAGTCGACACCATCCTGCTCACCCCTACGCCGTTGACCAAGGACAACATCGACCTGCTGGAAAAGGACGGGTTCTATACCAAGGCGCAGATCGCCGGGCAGTGACCTGGGTGCACATCCTGGGTTAAGCAAAGTCCCTGTGGGAGCGAGCTTGCTCGCGATGGCGGCAGCCCATCCAATATGGGTGCAAGCTGAAACACCGCTATCGCGAGCAAGCTCGCTCCCACAGGGGGCTGATTGACTTCAGGGTTCCTGCGTATGTGTGAGCCCATTCTCATGAGTCCTGCCATGTCCGACTACCTGCTGCAAATGAACGGCATCGTCAAAACCTTTGGTGGTGTCAAAGCCCTGAACGGCATCGATATCAAGGTCAGGCCGGGGGAATGCGTCGGCCTGTGCGGTGAAAACGGCGCGGGCAAATCCACGCTGATGAAAGTGTTGTCGGCGGTCTATCCCCACGGCACCTGGGAAGGCGAGATCATTTGGGACGGCCAGCCGCTCAAGGCGCAGTCCATCAGCGAAACCGAAGCCGCCGGGATCGTCATCATTCACCAGGAACTGACCCTCGTCCCCGACCTGTCGGTGGCGGAAAACATTTTCATGGGCCACGAGCTGACGCTGCCCGGCGGGCGCATGAACTACCCGGCGATGATCCACCGCGCCGAAGCCCTGATGCGTGAACTCAAGGTCCCGGACATGAACGTGTCGCTGCCGGTTTCCCAGTACGGCGGTGGCTACCAGCAATTGGTGGAGATCGCCAAGGCACTGAACAAGCAAGCCCGGCTGCTGATCCTCGACGAGCCCTCCTCGGCCCTGACCCGCTCGGAAATCGAGGTGCTGCTGGACATCATCCGCGACCTCAAGGCCAAGGGCGTGGCCTGCGTGTACATCTCCCACAAGCTCGATGAAGTGGCCGCCGTGTGCGACACCATTTCGGTGATCCGCGACGGCAAACACATCGCCACCACCGCCATGACCGACATGGACATTCCGAAGATCATCACCCAGATGGTCGGACGGGAAATGAGCAACCTCTACCCCACCGAACCCCATGACATCGGCGAGGTGATTTTCGAGGCGCGCCACGTCACCTGCTACGACGTCGACAACCCCAGGCGCAAACGGGTCGACGATATTTCCTTCGTCCTCAAGCGCGGGGAAATCCTTGGCATCGCCGGACTGGTCGGCGCCGGGCGTACGGAACTGGTCTCGGCGCTGTTCGGCGCCTACCCCGGCCGCTACGAAGGCGAAGTCTGGCTCAACGGCCAGCAAATCGACACGCGCACGCCGCTCAAGTCGATCCGCGCCGGCCTGTGCATGGTCCCCGAAGACCGCAAGCGCCAAGGCATCATTCCAGACCTCGGAGTGGGCCAGAACATCACTCTGGCGGTGCTGGACAACTACTCGAAACTGACCCGCATCGACGCCGAAGCCGAACTGGGCAGCATCGACAAGGAAATCGCGCGCATGCACCTCAAGACCGCGAGCCCGTTCCTGCCGATCACCAGCCTCTCCGGCGGCAACCAGCAAAAAGCCGTGTTGGCGAAAATGCTCCTGACCAAACCCCGCGTGCTGATCCTCGACGAGCCGACCCGCGGTGTGGACGTCGGCGCCAAGTATGAGATCTACAAGCTGATGGGCGCCCTGGCGGCCGAAGGCGTGTCGATCATCATGGTGTCCTCGGAGCTGGCCGAGGTGCTGGGGGTCTCCGACCGCGTCCTGGTGATTGGCGACGGCCAGTTGCGCGGCGACTTCATCAACCACGAACTCACCCAGGAACAGGTGCTCGCCGCCGCGCTCAGCCATCCCGATGGCCATAACAATAATGATCGGAAGTCCGCGTAGATGAATCAGGTCAAACAGCTGTTTTCCCGCTACAAAATGCTCGCGCTGGTGATCGCCGTGGCGCTGATCTGGCTGTTCTTCAGTTGGCAGACCGAGGGTGGGTTCGTAACCCCGCGCAACCTCTCCAACCTGCTGCGGCAGATGTCCATCACCGGGATTCTCGCCTGTGGCATGGTGCTGGTGATCATCAGCGGCGAGATCGATCTGTCGGTGGGCTCGCTGCTTGGGCTGCTGGGGGGGCTGGCGGCGATCCTCGATGTGGTTTATCACGTCCCGCTGCTGGCGAACTTGAGCCTGGTGGCCTTGTGCGGTCTGGTGATCGGCTTGGGCAACGGCTACATGACCGCCTACCTGCGTATTCCATCGTTCATTGTCGGGCTGGGGGGCATGCTCGCGTTTCGTGGCGTCCTGCTGGGGGTGACCGGCGGCACCACCATTGCCCCGGTGTCACCGGAGCTGGTCTACGTCGGCCAGGGTTATTTGCCGCACACGGTCGGGACCGGGCTTGGCATCCTGCTGTTCGCCCTGACCTTGTTCCTGACCTGGAAACAGCGGCGCAACCGCGCCCTCCATGGCCTGGCGGCTCACTCCCTGGTGCGTGACGTGTTGCGCGTGGTGGTGATCGGCGCGGTGCTGGCCGGGTTCGTCTATACCCTCAACAGCTACGACGGCATCCCGGTACCGGTGCTGCTCCTGCTGATCCTGCTGGGGGTGTTCAGCTACGTCACCAGCCAGACCGTATTCGGCCGACGCGTCTACTCGGTGGGCAGCAACATGGAAGCCACGCGCCTGTCCGGCATCAACGTGCAAGCGGTGAAGCTGTGGATCTTCGGCATCATGGGCGTGATGTGCGCCCTCGCCGGCGTGGTCAACACCGCACGCCTGGCCGCCGGCTCACCCTCGGCCGGCAACATGGGCGAACTCGACGCCATCGCCGCCTGCTTCATCGGCGGCACCTCCATGCGCGGCGGTTCCGGCACGGTCTACGGCGCCCTCCTCGGCGCGCTGGTGATCACCAGCCTGGACAACGGCATGTCGATGCTCGACGTCGACAGTTATTGGCAGATGATCGTCAAAGGCAGCATTCTGGTGCTGGCGGTGTGGGTGGATGTGAGTACGCGGACGGGGCGGCGTTAATAATCAGGGGACAGCAAGCATGATCATCGAACCGTTCGCCATCGATATCCCTGAAGGCGCCCTTGAAGACCTTCGGCACCGCCTGTTGAACACAAGGTTGCCTGAGCCCTTGGCCGACCAAGGCTGGAGCGAAGGCATGGACATGGAGGTGCTGCGGGAACTGCTCGCCTATTGGTCGGACACGTTCGATTGGCGCGCTCAAGAAACGGCGCTCAATCGCTTGCCGCAATTTGTCGCCGACATTGACGGGCAAAGGGTGCACTTCATTCATCAACGTGGCGTCGGGCCGAGTCCGAGACCGTTGATCCTTACCCATGGCTGGCCCGGCTCGTTCATCGAAATGCAGCGCATCATCCCGCTGCTGACGGACCCGGCCCGCCATGGGGGTGATCCTGCGGACGCTTTCGATGTGGTGGTGCCGTCGCTGCCCGGCTACACCTTTTCCGCACCGTTCCAGCAATCCGGCATGGGGCCCTATGAAGTGGCGGGCTTGTGGAGTGAGTTGATGAGCGGGCTGGGTTATGAACGGTTCGGCGCCCAGGGCGGGGACATTGGCGCGGGCGTTTCGATGTGGTTGGGCGTGCGTTATCCCGAGCGGGTGACAGGCATTCACCTCAACTATATTCCGGGTTCCTATCGCCCTCCCCTGGGCGAAAACGAGCCAGCGCTGACCGAGGCAGAAACGGCCTTCCTGCAACGCGCGGCGGCATTTGCCGATGCCGAAGGCGCCTACGGGCACATTCAGCGAACCAAACCCCAGAGCCTGGCGGTGGGCCTGAATGACTCCCCGGCTGGGCTATTGGCGTGGATGGGGGAAAAGATCCTGTCCTGGTGTGATGACAGCCCCGCGATTGACCGAGATTGGTTACTGACCAATGTGACGCTGTACTGGCTGACGCACTGTATCGGTTCGTCGTTTCGCCAATACGTGGAGGGCAGCAAGCGGCCGTTGCAGTTCAACAGCGGCGAACGTTTGAAGCCGCCGGTTGGGGTCGCGCTGTTCCCCAAGGAATTGCCCATGCCACCACGGAGCTGGGTGGAGCGTTGCTGCGAGGTGAAACGCTGGACCGAGATGCCTCGGGGTGGTCACTTTGCCGCGTTGGAACAGCCGGCGTTGTTGGCGGAGGATATCAGGGCGTTTTTCCGGGACTGTCGCTAGAAAAGTCCGAAAAAACTCACCTCAAGCCTCCTGTGGGAGCAAGGCTTGCCCGCGATGAAGATGACGCGGTCTTCCGGGGAAACGAGGCGCCTGCCTCGCGAGCAAGCTTTGCTCCCACAGAAATCCGCGCACATCAGTGCTAGCGGCAAGAGGCGGTCCGAAAATCTCGTAGGAATTTACACCCTGTGGCGAGGGAGCTTGCTCCCGCTGGGGCGCGAAGCGGCCCCAAAACAGGCGCCTCTTTCTCCAGGTACTGCGCAGGCGCCGGTTTTGCGACTGCTGCGCAGCCGAGCGGGAGCAAGCTCCCTCGCCACGGGGTGCGGGGCGTCCTACAGGCCGGTTGTGGGTACCGGGATCGACTTCTATAGTTGGGTTCGTCGCTGGCTTTGGTCAGTGGCTGGGTTTCGCAGCCCGACAGATACGGTAGCAACCAAGCATCATAAAAGTGACAATCAGCGCCTTTGGCGTTCGACGTCATTTTATGGTGGCTGTGTGTGGGAGATCTTCGGGTCTGCCGGGTTCCTTCGTATCCTCGGTCTGCGAACCCACGCGCAGCTACCACCCATTCGTTTCGCAGCGGATCGAAGCAGCTTTTTCTTGATACGAAGAATGAGTAACTATTGCCATGAATCAACGCGATCAACGCTTCACACCTCTCACCCAAACCACCACCACCCACCCCGTCCTGCTGATCGACACCCACGCCCCACTGCCCGAACTCCATGCCTGTGCCAGCGAACGCCTGCACGCCACGCTCGACTACCTGACCTTGGTGGCGTGCAGCAGCCTGCGTGATTCGGCAACGAACGACATCAACACCCTCACCAATGTCGCTCGGATCCTGGTGCAGGATGTGGCGGATGTGTTCGGCGTGATCGAGCGGCGCGGGCTCGAAGGCTGAGCCATTGTGGGAGCGGGCTTGCTCGCGATGGCGGTGGCACAGTCAATATCTTTGCAGGCCGACATACCGCTTCGCGAGCAAGCACGCTCCCACAGGGGAATGGCGTTAGCCCGAGAATTTCTCAGGCGTTTACCTCCCGTGGCGAGGGAGCTTGCTCCCGCTGGGTTGCGTAGCGACCCCAAGCTGATTGAATGGGATCGATCTGATGCACCGAGGTGCCGGGTTTTAGGGCTGCTGCGCAGCCCAGCGGGAGCAAGCTCCCTCGCCACAGGTGTTAACCGCCCCCACCCAAACAGGGCTTATCTAGCCCAGTTGTCGACGCACGGCCAGTTCCACGCCGCGGATTTCCGCCAGGCCCTTGAGGCGGCCGATCAGTGAGTAGCCGGGATTGCTCTTGCGATGCTGATCGTCAAGCAGTTGATGCCCATGGTCTGGACGCAGCGGCAAGCGCGGGCCGCCTTCGCGTTCACGTCGGCGCTCTTCAGCCACCAAGGCGCCGATGACTCCGACCATGTCGACGTCGCCGTCCAGGTGATGGGCTTCATGGAAGCTGCGTGGGTCGGTTTCCCGGCGGGTTGAACGCAGGTGAGTGAAGTAGATGAACGGAGCAAAGTGCTTGGCCATCGCCACCAGGTCGTTGTCTTCGCGCACACCATAGGAACCGGTGCAGAACGTCAGGCCATTGGCCGGGCTTGGCGCGGCATCCAGCAGCCATTGGGCGTCTTCGGCGGTGGACAGGATACGTGGCAAGCCGAGCAGTGCCCGGGGCGGGTCGTCCGGGTGGATTGCCATGCGCACACCCACCGCCTCGGCAACCGGGATCACCGCACGCAGGAAGTACCCCAGGTGTTCGCGCAACTTGGCCTCGTCGATGTCGGCGTAGGTGCGCAGCAAGTCACGGAAGTTGTCCAGGCTGTAGTGTTCCTCGGCGCCGGGCAAGCCAGCAATCAGGGTATTGACCAGGGTTTCGCGCCGGGCCGGCGTCAGTTGTTCGAAGTAGGCCTTGGCCTGCTGGATGTCCTCGGCGCTGTATTCGGCCTGCGCTCCCGGGCGCTGGAGGATGAACAGGTCGAAGGCGGCGAACGCGGTTTGATCGAAACGCAAGGCCCAGCCGCCATCCGCCAGTTCGAAAGACAAATCGGTTCGGGTCCAGTCCAGCACCGGCATGAAGTTGTAGCAGACGATATCGATGCCGCAGCTCGCCAGGTTGCGCACACTTTGCTGGTAGTTGGCGATGTACTCGTCGCGCCGCCCGCAGCCGCGCTTGATGTCTTCGTGCACCGGAATGCTTTCCACCACCGACCAGCTCAGGCCGGCCGCTTCGATCAGTTGTTTGCGCGCCGCGATGGCATCTACCGGCCATACTTCGCCATTGGGAATCTCGTGCAACGCCGTGACGATACCGGTCGCACCGGTCTGGCGGATGTCCGCCAGGGAGATCGGGTCTTTGGGGCCAAACCAACGCCATGTCTGTTCCATGTTCTTCTCCTTTTTATCAGTTGGGTGCGGCAAGGGTGTGCAACAGGCTATCCACGCCATCGCGCGTCAGGGCGCTGTAGGCGCGGTGCACGGCGTCGCGAAATACTGCGCGAGCCGAGAGCCGCGGCGGGAAGACTTCGTGCAGGTCGAGAACCGCGTCCACCCGCGATGCGCCCTCGAATCGTCCGGCAAGATCGGCAAAGGTTGCGCTCAGTGGGTCGTCGACCACGTGCGCCGGACGACCGGGCAACGGCTGCGTGCAGTAGTGGATCCATGCCGCGATGCCCAGCGCCGTACAATCAATGCCGCGCCCCTGGTCGAGCAATTGCTGCGCGCCGAGCAACCAGCGTTGCGGCAGTTTCTGTGAGCCGTCCATGGCGATCTGGCGCAGCCGATGTTGCAGGCTGTCATTGGCAAACCGCGCCTTTAGATCGTGGGCATAGACCGAAAGGTCGATACCCGCAGGCATGTCCAGCGTGGGCGCCGCCTCGTCGGCCATATAGCGTCCGATCAGGTGCAGCAGGTTCGCGTCACTGACGGCCTCGAACACCGTGTCGTGACCGACCAGCAGCCCCACATAGGCCAGCAACGAATGGCTGCCATTGAGCATGCGCAACTTCATCGTTTCGAACGGGCCCACGTCGTCCACCATCTGCACCCCCTCCACTTCCCAGTCCGGGCGGCCAAGGGGGAAGTGATCTTCGATCACCCACTGGCTGAAACTTTCACAGACCACTGCCGCCGGGTCATGACAGTCCAGTTGCTCCAGCCGGCGGAAGGACTCGCCGTCCATCGCAGGCACGATGCGGTCGACCATGCAGCTGGGAAACGCCACCTGTTGCTCGACCCACTGCGCCAGCGCCTCATCCTGCAACGCCGCCAGCGCGCTGACTGCCTGGCGGGTGCGCTGGCCGTTGTCGGGCATGTTGTCACAGCACAACACAGTGAAGGCCGGGACACCCGCGGCGCGGCGCCGGCGCAGGGCTTCCAGGACAATACCGGGGGCTGAGCGCGGCGTGTGTGGCTGAGCGATGTCATGGGCAATGGTCGGATCTTCGCGGCGCAGCTGCCCGGACGAAGGGCTCAGGCAGTAGCCCTTTTCGGTGACGGTCAGCGTGACGATCCGCGTCTGCGGCGCCGCCATGCGCTGCAGCAACTGCTCCAGGTCAGGACCGCCCTCGCCCACATACAAGGCCTGGCGCAGCACCCCGATCTCGCGCAGCGTCACTTGTTCGCAGTCGCGGTATTCGGCCACATGGTAGCGACCGTCCTGCTCGCGCAATTGCTCGACCAGGGTGCGATTGGAACGCAGGTTGGCGCTGCACACGCCCCAGTCGCTTTCACCGTGGCGATTGAGATGGCGTTGCAGGTAGACCGCCTGGTGCGCGCGATGGAACGCGCCCAGGCCCAGGTGCACGATACCGATCTGCGCTGCAGTGCCGGTGCAAGGTACACGTTTCACAACAGGCATCGACTCACTCCTTCTGTTCAGGAACGGCCCAGGGCCGAAACCGGCTGCGGGCTTTGTGCCGCCGCGTTGCCGGTATCCGCGACCGACAGCGGTTTAACGTAGCGCGCGACACACACGGCACCGATCACGGTCAACAGCCCCGCCAGCAGGAAAGCACTGGTGAACGAACCGGTGAACTGCACCAAAAACCCCGTCAGGGTCGGGCCGACAATGCCCGAGGTATTCGCCAGAAAGTGCATGAAACCACTGACGCCGCCCACCCGCGCCGCCGGAACGGTGTCCTGGATGATCGCCCAATAGATGGCACCGGTGAGGTAAAGGAAAAACACCGCCAAGGCGACGAGAATCACCGCTGGATACAAGGTAGTCACCATCCCGGCACAGGCGATGCAGACAGCGCAGGCCAGCAGGCACGTCACCAGCACCACTTTACGGGAGAACATCATCCGCCCGGTTTTCTTGAACACGAAGTCGGAGATGAAGCCGCCCAGGGCCAGGCCGAGGAAACCCAGGACCCAGGGAATGACCGTGGCGATGCTCATGTCCTTGACGTTCAAGCCGTGGGCCATGGTCAGGTAGCTGGGGAACCAGGTCAGGAAGAAGAACAAGGTGTAGTTATAGGAAAAGAACGCCAGGGAGGTGAACAGCACCGTCGGCTGCTTGAGGTAGAACCGCAAAGGGAACACCGGTTGTGCCGCCAGCTCGCCCTGCCCCTCGGCTCGGAGAATATCCTCGGCACCCTCGCCTTCGGGCCGTTCCTTGACGAACTTGAACCACACCGCCGCCCAGACCAGGCCGATCAGCATGATGATAATGAACGAGATCTTCCAGCCGTAGGTGACGGCGATAAAACCCACCACCGGACCGGAAATCGCCCCACCCAGCGGCGTGCCGGACATTGATGCGCCAATCGCCCGCGCCCTGCGCTTGGGGGTGTACCAGTTGTTCACCATCTTGCTGGTGGTGACGCTCAGCGGTCCTTCGCCCATGCCGAACAGGATCCGGATGAGCACCAGCGAAGCGAAGCCCACTGTCAGCACCGTGAGGCCGCTGAACAATGACCACAAGACCATGGCCAGCAGCAAGGTGGTCTTGGCGCCGTAACGGTCGGCGGCCCAGCCACCGATGAAGTTGAAGGCCGCATAGCCGACGAAAAAGCTGCTGAAGATCATGCCCATCTCACCCGTACTCAGACCGTAGTCCTTCTGGATGAAAGGTGCCGCCACAGACAATGCCGACCGGTCGAGGTAATTGATGACCCCAGCCAGGAACAGCATGATGATGATTAAGCTACGTCCTTGACCAAACATGGTGGAACCTCCCGCTTGTTGTGTTTATTCGGTGAGGGTGCCCATGACAGGCACGGTGAAACCGGTGGTACCGACGGCTCAGTGATGGGCGTTCGTCAGCTCCACCAGCACTTTTCGGGTTTGCTCGGGGTGCTTTTCGATCAGGTCGATGGCGCCGGGCATTTCGTCGAAGCTGACGCGATGACTGATCAGGTCCTGGACTTGCAACTTGCCGCTGGCGATCAATTCGATCACCCGGGGGAACTTGCGGTTGTTGAGCCGCGACCCCACCAGTGTCAGTTCCTTCTTGATCATTTCCAGCTGCACCAGATCACTGGGCGTGGCATTGAAGCCCAGCAACCCGATACGCCCGGCCGGCGAGGCCAGGCGCACCATCTGCGGCATCAGTGCCGGAATGCAGGCGGCATCGACAATCAACGGCACGCCCTCGCCTTGGGTCAGCTCACGCATGACGGCTTCGACATCGACTTGCTGGCCGTTGAGGGTCCGGCTGGCGCCCAGCGCCCGGGCCGTCTCCAGGCGGCTGTCGATGACATCGGTGACGGTAATGTCGGTCAATCCCAACGCCCGGGCCATTTGCACCAGGGTCAGGCCGATTACCCCGGCGCCATAGATCAACACGCTGTCGCCAGGGTGCGGCTGCATGCGATCGAGTACGTTCAGGGCAATGGAATAAGGCTCGACCAGAGCGCCGTGGCTGAGGGACATCGCGTCGGGCAGGCGGTGGGCGTTTTCGGCCGGTACGCAGACCTGCTCGCTGAAGCCACCGTCGCGGTGCACGCCGATCACTTGCAGCCGCGTGCAGACATTGGGCCGGCCAATGCGGCAGGGATAGCAGGTGCCGCAACTGATCACCGGATCAATGCACACCCGGTCGCCCACCTGCAGGTGCTCGACGCCTTCACCGACTTGCCGGATCACCCCGGAAAACTCATGGCCGGTGACACGGGGAAAACGCACGAATGCGTTCTGCCCATGAATGATGTGCATGTCCGAGCCACAGATGCCGGCATACGCCACATCGACCTGGACCTCGCCGTGGGCGACCTGGGGTTGGTCGACCTGGGCCAGCCCGAACTCGAAGGGTGCTCTTACCTGGAACGCTTTCATCAGTCACTCCTGACGGGGCATTCGCCCCGTTTCCTCAAAGGGTTGAAACCGCTTCACCAATGCCAGAGCGTGCCGTCTTCGAGACGGTTGACCGGCAGGCTGGCGCGCTTGTAGGGGTATTGGCGGGCAAGGTCTTCATCGATGTCGACGCCATGCCCCGGGGTTTCGCCCGGCGTGAAGTGGCCGTCCTCGAAGCGATAGGCATGGGGGAAGACTTCATCGATGCGGTCTTCGTGAGGCATGTGTTCCTGGATACCGAAGTTGGGCACCCACGTATCGAAATGCAGGGCCGCGCCCATGCACACCGGCGACAGGTCGGTGGCGCCGTGAAAACCCGTGCGCACCTGGAACAGCGCGGCGAAATCGGCAATGCGCCGCACATGGGTAATGCCGCCGGCATGCACCAGCGTCGTGCGGATGTAGTCGATCAACTGTTCCTGGATCAACTCGCGGCAGTCATGGATGGAGTTGAACACCTCGCCCACGGCCAACGGCGTGGTGGTGTGCTGGCGAATCAGGCGGAAGCTCTGCTGGTTTTCCGCCGGTGTGCAGTCTTCCAGCCAGAACAGGTTGTACGGTTCCACGGCCTTACCCAGGCGTCCGGCTTCGATGGGCGTCAGGCGGTGGTGCACGTCGTGGAGGATATGCAGGTCATCACCAAAACGTTCGCGCACGGCGGCGAACAGCTTGGGGACGTAGTTGAGGTATTTGGCGGTGTCCCAGACGTGTTCGGCGGGCAGGTCGCTGTCGGCCGGTTCATAACGCTCGCCGCTGCGCTTGGCGACACCGTAGGTGGTGGCAATGCCGGGCACGCCGCATTGCACACGCACGGCCTTATAGCCCAGCTCGACGTGACGGGCGACTTCGTCCAGGCACCCTTCGATGTCCTTGCCGGTGGCATGCCCATAGACCATCACCCGCTCGCGGCTCTTGCCGCCAAGCAATTGGTACAAGGGCATGTTCGCGGCCTTGGCCTTGATGTCCCAGAGCGCCACGTCGACGGCGGCGATGGCCGTCATGGTCACCGGTCCCCGGCGCCAGTACGCGCCGCGATACAGGTACTGCCAGATGTCCTCGATACGGTGGGCATCGCGGCCGATCAGCGCGGGCAGGACGTGTTCCTCCAGGTAGGCGACGACCGCCAGTTCGCGGCCATTCAAGGTTGCATCGCCAATGCCGTAGAGGCCCTCATCGGTGACGATTTTCAACGTGACCAGGTTGCGCCCCGGGCAGGTAACGATGACGCGCGCTTCAACGATTTTCATAAAATCAGACCTGTGCAACAGAAGGAAGTGAGGACGCGCCCATGTTCGGCATGGCCGCCTGGGGAATCAGCGCGCCCCGGTATTGGACGACCTGGGCCGCCAGGCGATGCCCCCAGCGGGCGGCCTGTTGGGGATCGCCGCCGCGCAGGCGACAGGCCAGGTAGGCGGCGCTGAACGAATCACCGGCAGCGGTGGTGTCGACGACATGGGAAACGGTTTGCGCGGGCACCTCGAAACGCCCTGTCGGGCACTGGATCAAGCAGCTGGCGGCGCCACGCTTGAGGGCGACTTCGCGTACTCCCACCTGGGCGTAGGCACTGAACAAGGCGTCCGGGTCGCGATAGCCGAACAGGGCCACGTCATCTTCCCAGGTGAGCAGGGCCAGGTCGGTCAGCTGCAACAGGTCGCGGTAGACCTGCCGGGCCGACTCAGGATCGGGCCAGAGGTGGGGACGGTAGTTGTTGTCGAAGACGATGCGCGTGCCCGCTCGACGAGCCCTGGGCAGGGCCTGGATCAAGCGTTGGCGCCCTTCCGGTGTGAGGATCGCCAGGCTGATGCCGCTCAGGTAGACGTAGTCGTAATCGGCCAGTGCATCGAGCATGGCGTCGGCCTCGGGGCCCTCGAACATGCGCCGCGCCGCCGCTTCCCCGCGCCAGTAGAGGAAACGCCGCTCGCCGTGTGGATCGGTCTGGATGAAATACAGCCCCGGCAGCGCGTCTTCGATCACGCGGACATGAGCATCACCAATCCCCTCTTCCAGCCAGGACCGGCGCATGGCGACGCTGAACGCATCGCTGCCCACGGCCGTCATGTAGTCCACGGCCACTGCGCCATGGGGATTCAATCGGGCCAGGTAGACCGCGGTGTTGAGCGTATCGCCACCGAAGGTCTGCGTGATCGCGGTACCCGGCTCACCGCGCATCTCGATCATGCACTCTCCCACCAGCGCCACTTTCAGCGGGCGGGCGAAGCGGGCCTGCGGGCCATGGTTGAGCGTTAAATCCATAATCAACGCGCCTTTCTTGTTTTTAAAACGGCGTTTCATTTTTATCTCAAGGCCCGAGTCTAGTCAGATTTCCGGCCTCGTCAAGCAAAAATGAAACAGCGTTTTGTTCTGCTTGCGTATATCCTTGGGTTTTACTTTCACGTTGGAGCCTTCATGGACAACAGCGTCATTCCCAACAACGATCTGGTGTCGGCGGTGGGCCGGACCATGGCCGTGCTCGAGGCACTGGCCGAGCATCCGGAAGAAAGCGGCGTGTCGGAAATCGCCACCAAACTGGACATGTCCAAGGCCACGGTCTATCGCTTCCTGCAGTCGCTCAAGGCCCGAGGGTATGTGGTGCAGGACGCCGAGGATCGCTATCGCCTCAGCGTCCGGCTGTTCGAACTGGGCGCCCAGGCCCTGCCCCACCTGGACATCGTCCGGGAAGCGGAGCCCGGGATGCGCAGGATCAACGAGCTGACCGGCGAGACCGTCCACCTGGGGATTCTCGACGAAGGCAGCATCGTCTACGTGCACAAGATCGACTCCAAGTACAACCTGCGCATGTACTCGCGGATCGGTCGACGGGCGCCGTTGTACTGCACCGGCATCGGCAAGGTGCTGATGGCCTGGCTCGAAGAAGACGAGTTGCTCGCCCACCTGGCACAGGAAAGCTTCGAGCGTCGCACGGCCAATACCCTGACCAGCGCCGAGGCGTATCTGCAGGAACTGGAGACCGTTCGCCAGCAAGGCTATGCCGAGGACCATGAAGAGTTCGAGGACAACATGCGTTGCCTGGCGGCACCGATCCGCGACCGTTTTGGCCATGTGATCGGCGGAATGAGTGTTTCATTCCCGTGCTTTCGCTTCAGGGAAGAGTTGAAGCAGGACTACGTCAAGCAACTGATGCAAGCCACCCAACAGATCTCAAGCCAGTTGGGCTGGCATACACGTTAATCGCAAAAGCCGTGGACGAACCTGTGGGAGCGAGCTTGCTCGCGATGACGTCATCACATCCAACATCGCTGCAAACTGATCCTCCGCTATCGCGAGCAAGCCCGCTCCCACAGGTCTCGACTGGCTGGTGTCAGAACCAGGTTTCCATCTGGAGGCCATACTGCCAGGTGCCACCGGCGTTGAAGTCCGTCTTGCCGAAGGCGTCTGTGGAGCTGTACCTGTCCAGGTCCGACGACCAATTCATGACGCTGGCGAACAGACGCAGTTCAGGGCGCGTAAGCAGATCGCCCAAGTCGGGCTTGAAGGTCGGGGCCACCGTGAACTTCCAGAAGTTACCGTCGACCGCATTGCGTTGCAGGTAGCCCTTGGGGTCGAGCTGCATGATTTGCCAACTCATCTCGTAGGCCATCTCGAAATTGCTGTTGATTTCGTTGGCCAAGCGCACGTTCAGGGTCATCCAACGGTAGTCGTCGCCCTTGACGTAGCGATCCTTGCTTCGCTCGGCCAGCAGGCTCGGGCCGATGCGCCAGTCGGAGGCCAGGGGCGTTTCGCCGTACAGTGCCACACGCAGAGCCCGGGCATCGTCGATCAATTCGCCATCGGCGCCGACGTTCTTGACCTCAGCCCCCAACCCCTGCCCATAGAGCAGCGCTGTCTTGAAGAAGCCTTCGCGACCGAAAAAGGTTTTCTGGTGATTGGCGACCATGCTGTGCAAACCGGAGTCGGCCGGCGCCAGGCCCGCTTCATTGGTGCGAGTGCCGAAGTCGTTTTTCTTCGAGCCTATGGCGTTGAACATCCACTGCCACTGCCCGCCGTCGAAAAACTGGTTGGACGTCAGGATGTAGCTTTCCACATCGGCATTGACCCCGCCCTCGCTGAAATCCCCGTAGTTACGCCCGATCAACGAGTAGTTCGAGCGCCAGTCCTTGGTCATCTGCATGTCGTAGATGCCACCCCCGGTGCCGGCCAGATAGACCACGTCGGAGTCCAGCCAGTGGATGTCGAAATTGTCCCTGTCGAAGCGCTTGCCAGCCCACAAGGTGGAATGTTCGAACATCGAGTTGCCCTTGAATGCCGCGAGGTGATCGAGTTCGGTGAACACCTGGCGCACGTTCAGATTGCTTTCCTCGGCAGTCCAGTCGTTGGAGCTTTCTACGCCATCGGCGATGGACACCGTGAATTTGGAGCGGGTGCCGTTCTGCGCGTACAGCTCTTTCGACAGGTCGATGCGCATGTAGGTGTCGTCCTCGTTACCGAGTCGCCCCACGGCGCCGCCGACAGAACCGGCCGGGGTGGTGTACGGACCGCCGCGTCCGCCACCCAACCCATCGTTGATCAGCAACCCGGAGCGGGCGTAGCCCTTGAAGCTGAAGCCGTCAGTGAGGTGGGCGCTACCGCCCTGCTTTTCCGTGCTTTGCTGGCGGGCTTCGAGTTTTGCCAGGCGGGCATCGAGCGTGGGTGTCGCAACGGCGGACACGGTCGGTTGCGCGGCGGGGGTGGCGAGTTTGATTTGCTGCAGTTCCCTGGCGAGTGCCTGGGTTTGTTGTTCGGCGGCGGCTGCACGCTTTTCCGCTGCGCTGGCACGGGCTTCGAACGCCGCCATGCGCTCTTCCAGAGTCGCGGCCTGAGAGGTGGCCGCCGAGGCGCCGAGCACGCTTGCGAGTAGCCAGCTTGATGCTTTCTGCATGTGGATTTTCCCTGTTTTGTTTTTATTGTTCTGTTGCCGCGACCCGCCTTTTCCACCCAGGTTCTGAATTGTCAAAACAGAGGAAAAAAAGGATGCCTCATCGCAAATACGCTGCTACATTTGGCGATGTTAACGTTAACTTTTCTAAAAAAAAAAATAAAGAGGGCTTTATGAAACAGCTCAAATCGCTCCTTCCAGCGGCGCTGCTCGGCCTTTGCGTCGGGTTTCCAGCCCTGTCGACTGCCGCCAACCTGACGATTTCCTGTGGTGCCGTGGGTGCCGAATTGCAACTGTGCAAAGAGGCCGTCGAAGCGTGGTCGAAGCAGACCGGCAACAGTGTCGAAGTGGTTTCCACACCTAACTCGGCGACCGAGCGGTTGTCGTTCTACCAGCAGATCCTCAGTGCGCAATCCAGCGACATCGACATCATCCAGATCGACATGGTGTGGCCGGGAATGTTGGCCAAACACTTGCTGGACTTGCGCCAGGTGCTTGCGGCCGACGCCACCCAGGGGTATTTCCAGGCCCAGGTGGATAACGCCACGGTGAACGGGCGCCTGGTGACCATGCCGTGGTTCACCGATTCGGGGTTGCTGTATTACCGCAAGGACTTGCTCGAGAAATACAACAAGCCCGTGCCCCAGACCTGGGAAGAAATGACGACCACCGCCAGGACTGTCCAGCAGGCGGAGCGCGCTGCCGGGAACGCCAATGCCTGGGGTTATATATTCCAGGGACGCGCCTACGAAGGCCTGACGTGCAATGCCCTGGAGTGGATCAGCAGCCAACCGCAAGGCGGGCTGGTCAACGCCCAAGGCGATATCGTGGTCAACAGCCAGGCGTCACGGGCGGCGTTGACCCTGGCCAAAAGCTGGGTCGGAGACATCGCCCCCCGTGGCGTGCTCAATTACACCGAGGAAGAAGGACGCGGCGTCTTCCAGTCGGGCAATGCGCTGTTCATGCGTAACTGGCCTTATGTCTGGGCCCTGGTGCAAAGCCAGGACAGCGCCGTCAAAGACAAGGTCGGCGTCGCGCCCCTGCCCCGTGGCGGCGCGACGGGTACTCACGCGTCCACCCTCGGCGGCTGGGGCCTGGCGGTGTCGCGCTACAGCGCCAACCCCAAGCTTGCCGCGGAACTGGTGAGCTACTTGAGCAGCGCCCAACAACAGAAACATCGGGCCCTGGTCGGCGCCTACAACCCGGTGATCGAATCGCTCTACCAAGATCCCGAATTGCTCGCGGCCATGCCTTACTACAGCCAACTGCACAGCATTCTCAACGATGGGGTCATGCGCCCCGCCTCGATCACTGCCGACCGCTATCCACGGGTCTCCAATGCCTTCTTCGATCAAGTGCACGGCGTGCTGGCGGGCGAGCGGCCGGTGGATCAGGCCCTGGCCGAGCTGGAAAGCGAACTCACGCGGATCAAACGCCGGAACTGGTAAGCCACAAGGAAGGAAATCACCATGTCTGTCTCCACCACACTCGTCCCCGACGACGAGTACCTGCCCGCCCGGGAAACGCCGGTACAACGCCGTCGCGTTCGCGCCGCCTGGCTGTTCCTGACCCCGATGCTGCTGTGCCTGGCGCTGGTGGCGGCCTGGCCGCTGTTGCGTACATTCTGGTTCAGCCTGACCGACGCCAGCCTCGCCGATACGGGGGATGCAACCTTTGTCGGCTTGAGCAATTATCTGTTCCACAGCAGTGCCGGTTGGTCAGGCCTGCTCGTCGATCCACAGTGGTGGAATGCGGTGCGCAACACCTTGCATTTCACCGTGGTGTCGGTGGGGCTGGAAATCGTCCTGGGGCTGCTGGTGGCGTTGCTGCTCAACGTCCGGTTCAGCGGACGCGCCCTGGTGCGGGCGTTGATCCTGATTCCCTGGGCGATCCCGACCATCGTCTCGGCGAAAATCTGGTCATGGATGCTCAACGACCAGTTCGGCATCATCAATCACCTGATGCTCGGCCTCGGCCTGATCGACGCGCCCCTGGCCTGGACCGCCGACGCGGACCTGTCGATGTGGGCGGTGATCATCGTCGACGTCTGGAAGACCGTGCCTTTCGTCACCCTGCTGATGCTGGCAGCCTTGCAGATGCTGCCCAGCGATTGCTACGAAGCCGCCAGGGTCGATGGCATTCACCCAGTGAAAGTGTTCTGGCGGGTCACCCTGCCACTGCTGATGCCGGCCTTGCTGGTGGCGGCGATCTTCCGGATCCTCGATTCCCTGCGGGTCTTCGACGTGATCTATGTGTTGACCTCGAACTCGTCGAGCACCATGAGCATGTCGGTCTATGCCCGCCAGCACTTGGTGGAATTCCAGGACGTGGGTTATGGCAGCGCCGCCTCGACCTTGCTGTTCCTGGTCGTCGCGGTGATCGCCATGGTTTATCTGTACCTCGGACGCCGTCAGTTGGAGGTCCGCTCATGAGCCCGCGCCTACTGAAAAAAGCCCTGTTGCGCCTCGGGTTCTGGTGCCTGATCGCTATCTTGCTGGTGTATGCGGTCTTCCCTTTCTACTACGCCATCGTAACGTCGCTGAAACCGTCCAGCGCCTTGTTCCAGGTGAGCTACTGGATCGACCAGCCCGACTTCTCCAACTACGCCGCCGTACTCAACCAGGCCTCGTTCCTGAGGGCTATCGGCAACTCGTTAGTGGTTGCGCTGTGCGTGGTCGCGCTGGCGCTGTTCCTCAGCCTGACCGCCGCCTATGCCTTGGGCCGGGTGAAGTTTCGCGGGCGCGGTCCGGTGTTGATGATGGTCCTGGGCGTCTCGATGTTTCCCCAAGTCGCGGTGCTGTCGGGGTTGTTCGAAGTGATCCGTGCCCTGGGCCTGTACAACACCTCCTGGGCGTTGATCCTGAGCTACACGATTTTCACCCTGCCCTTCACCGTCTGGGTGCTGACCACCTTCATGGGGCAACTGCCTCATGAGCTGGAAGAGGCCGCCATCATGGACGGTGCGTCACCTTGGGTCACGCTGACCCGCGTGCTGTTGCCGCTGCTCTGGCCGGCACTGGTCACCACCGGCCTTCTGGCCTTCATCGCCGCATGGAACGAGTTCCTCTTTGCCCTGACCTTCACCCTGACCGACTCGCAACGCACGGTCCCAGTCGCCATCGCGCTGATTTCCGGCGGCAGTCCCCATGAGCTGCCTTGGGGCCTGTTGATGGCGGCGTCGGTGCTGGTCACGGTGCCCTTGGTGATTCTGGTGCTGATCTTCCAGCGCCGCATTGTTTCCGGCCTCACTGCCGGTGCGTTAAAGGGTTGAGGCCCAACACAGACAAAAAAAGGAACAGCATCGTGATCAAGTTGAAGCTGGACAACGTGAACAAACAATTGGGCGGCGCACGCATTCTTCGCGACGTCAGCCTGGAAATCTCGGCAGGCGAATTCGTGGTCTTCGTCGGCCCTTCGGGCTGTGGGAAGTCGACCCTGCTGCGGCTGATCGCCGGGCTGGATTCGATCTGTGGCGGCGACCTGCTGATCGACGGACGCCGGGTCAACGACCTGGAGCCGCGCGAGCGTGGCGTCGGCATGGTGTTCCAGTCCTATGCGCTGTACCCGCACATGAGCGTCTACGACAACATCAGCTTTGGCCTCAAGCTGGCCAAGACCGAAAAGACCAGCCTGCGCGAGCGGGTGCTGAAAACCGCGCAGATCCTGCAATTGGACAAACTGCTGCAACGCAAGCCACGGGAACTGTCGGGCGGCCAGCGCCAGCGCGTGGCCATGGGCCGGGCCATGGCGCGGGAGCCGGACATTCTGTTGTTCGACGAGCCACTGTCCAACCTCGACGCGTCCCTGCGCGTGCAGATGCGCAACGAAATCGCCCGGCTGCATGGACGACTGGGCTCGACCATGATCTACGTGACCCACGACCAGGTTGAAGCGATGACCCTGGCCGACAAGATTGTCGTGCTCAATGGCGGCCGCATCGAGCAGGTCGGCTCGCCACGGGAACTCTATGAGCGTCCGGCCAGCCGCTTTGTCGCCGGTTTCCTGGGCTCACCCAGGATGAATTTCCTTGCCGCGTTCCTGCATACGCCAGGCGAAACCAGCCAGGTTGAAAGCCTGGTGCTGGGCATGACGTCCCTGCCCTTCGACAGCTCGGGGCTGGCGGCGAATACGCAACTGAGCCTGGGGATTCGTCCGGAACATATCGCCCTCAAGGCGGCCCAGGGAACGGCCGGCATCGCGGTGAGCGGGGTCGAATACCTGGGAAGTGAAACCTATGTGCACCTCGACACCGGCCAGGACGACCCCATGGTCTGTCGTTGTGAGGTCAACGCCGGATGGCGAGTGGGCGATCGGGTCGAACTGCAACTGGATATCGACAATCTGCATGTGTTCGACACACACGGCACGGCGTTGCAGCGCCACGCCATCGACCGCCTGCCCGATGACGTCGCCCTGCGCCCGGCCCATGCGGGCGCCCTATGACTTTATCCTTGAATAGCCTGAGCAATCCGATGCCCGCCTCTCTTGAACATGCGCAGCAGGCCCTGCGTGATGGCCTGTCTCGCCTGATCCACGACTATCGACCCGACTATCATCTGGCCCCGCCAACGGGCTGGATGAACGACCCTAACGGGGTGGTGTTTTTTCGGGGCGAGTACCACGTGTTCTACCAACACCACCCCTTCGACGCCAAATGGGGCCCGATGTACTGGGGCCACGCCAAGAGCGCCGACCTGGTTCATTGGCAACATCTGCCCATTGCCCTGGCACCGGGCGACGATTTCGACCGCGACGGCTGTTTTTCCGGTAGCGCGGTGGTGTGTGGCGACACCCTGGCGCTGATCTACACCGGACACACCTGGCTGGGAGAAGTGGGCGACGAACGCCTGATCCGCCAGGTCCAGTGCCTGGCCACCAGTGTCGACGGCGTCCGCTTCGTCAAGCATGGCGCCGTTATCGAGGACGCGCCGCAAGCGGCGATCATGCACTTTCGCGACCCCAAGGTCTGGCAGGAGGATGGTTATTGGTACCTGATTGCCGGGGCGCGCCTGGGCGACACGCCGCTGCTGCCGCTGTATCGCTCCACGGACCTGCGCGCCTGGGAGTTTCTCGATTACGTGTCCAGGGGTACTGACGGCGACGGCTACATGTGGGAATGCCCAGACCTGTTTCGCCTCAACGGACGCGACGTACTGCTGTACTCCCCCCAAGGCATGCAACCGGCGGGGTACGAACGGCTCAACAAGTATCAGACCGGTTATCGCATTGGCCAACTCGACAGCGAATGGCACTTCAGCGGCGGGCCGTTCATCGAGCTGGATAACGGCCACGATTTCTATGCCGCGCAAACCTTGGTGGCCGCTGATGGCCGGCGCCTGGTGTGGGCCTGGCTGGACATGTGGGAAAGCCCGATGCCGAGCCAGGCCCATCACTGGTGCGGCATGCTCGGTTTGCCACGGGAGCTGGAACTGCAGGGCGATCGCC
The DNA here is from genome assembly GCF_017351395.1 of Pseudomonas sp. FW305-28. Taxonomy (NCBI): domain Bacteria; kingdom Pseudomonadati; phylum Pseudomonadota; class Gammaproteobacteria; order Pseudomonadales; family Pseudomonadaceae; genus Pseudomonas; species Pseudomonas sp. FW305-28. The sequence goes on along the minus strand of NZ_JACNDD010000009.1, from coordinate 45,485 downwards.
TCGGCGTGTTTCCGGCGCGGGAACTGGTTGCGCTGCGCCAGGCGCCGTTGCCGAGCATTGCGCCGTGGGGCGAGTCGGGCAGCCGCTGGGTGCCGCAAGTAAGTGGCGACCGACTGGAGATCCATGTGCATCTGGACCTGCTCGATTGCACCGAAGGTCAGTTGGGCATCGCCTTGCGCTGCAGTGCCGATGAGCAGGAACAGACCCTGCTGTACTACGACGCGTCACTGCGACGCCTGGTGCTCGATCGCAGTCGCTCGGGTGCGCAAGTGAGCGGCCAGCGCAGCGTGCCGATAGAGCCGGCGCAAACGCAACTGCATCTGCGGGTGTTTCTCGATCGTTCATCCATCGAGGTGTTTGAGCAAAGCGGCCGCTTCAGCCTCAGCAGTCGCCTCTATCCGCGGCCCGACAGCCTCGGGGTGAAGCTGTTGGCGAGCGGGACGGGCGGGCACGTCGCCATTTCCAACGCCTGGCCCCTGGCCTCGGGTTGGCTGTGAGTCGCGTCATTCGAGTCGCGAGAAGCCCGGGCGCTGTGTCATGATTCTGCGTCAACCTGACTGGCCGCACTTCGCATGACTTCCGTGAAAGACGTTGCACAGCTGGCCGGCGTATCCCTGATGACGGTTTCGCGCGCGCTCAACACGCCGGAAAAACTGAGCCCCGAGACCCTTCAGCGGGTACGCCGCGCCATCGATGAACTGCAATTCGTACCGAGCCTGTCGGCGCGCAGGATGCGCGGCGACAACTTGCAGGCGCGCACCATCGGTGTGTTCGCCCTGGACACCGCGACCACGCCGTTCGCCGTCGAGTTGCTGCTGTCCATCGAACAGACCGCGCAGCAGGCTGGCTGGAACGTCTTCATCCTCAACCTGCTGAGCAACCCGCCCACCGACCAGAACATCGACCTGATGCTGTCGCATCGCCCCGACGGGTTGATCTTCAGTGCCATGGGGTTGCGCCAGGTGAGCATTCCCGAGCGACTCAAGAGCAAGCCGCTGGTACTCGCCAATTGCCTGGCCGATGACAGCCAACTGGTCAGCTACGTGCCGGATGATGAAGCCGGGCAGTACCGCGCCGTGCATCATGCCTTGAGCCAAGGCTATCGGCGCCCGCTGTGTATCAACTTGCCCAGGAAGAGTGTCGCCTGGAATCTGCGCCAACAAGGTCTGCAACGCGCCTGCCAGGCATTCGGGCTGGCGCCTGAAGCACTCCTGCAATACGACCTTTCCGATCACGATGCCTACGGTGAAACCGCCGCCATTCTCGACCGGCATATCGTCGACGGCCGTCCGCAATTCGACATCCTGGTCTGTGGCAACGACCGCATCGCCTTCTGCGCCTATCAACTGCTGTTGGGTCGCGGCTTGAAAATTCCTGACGATGTCGCAGTGCTGGGCTATGACAACATGATCGGCATCGCCGAACTGTTCATGCCGCCGCTGACCACGGTCCAACTGCCCTACTACGAGATCGGTCGCCAGGCGGCCCGGCACCTGATCGAGACCCTCGAACTGACGGGCGCCCAGCCGGTGGATTGCCCACTGGTGGTCAGGGCGTCGCTGTAAGGCCAACCGGTATCCGTCAGGGCTGCTGCGCGGGCGATGGCGGCAGTGATGCGATGATCCGGGTGCGGCAGACCTCGAGGATTTCATCAGCCAGGGCGGAATCGTCCGGGCAGGCCCGCGACAACATGACCGCGCCGACGACATGGGCCAACATGTCGAGCATTTTCGCCCTGACCTCTGCCTGCGGCGCGTCTTGCCCGGTCTCGTACCGGCTCGCGAGCGCCGCCAGCATGTTTTCGATACCGCTGGAAAAAGTCGCCTTCAGCTCGGGCGATTGACGGGCAGCGTCCCCGCACAGTGCCGCCATGGTGCAACCGCCACCCGGGGCGTCACGGTGATCCCGGGACACGTAGAGATTGACGAACCCGGGCACGTCGAGACCCGCGTTGTTGGTCAGCGATTGCGCAAGGCTGCGCGCGGCCGCTTCGGCCATCAGGTCGGCCTTGGAGCCGAAATGTTTGTAGAAACCGCCGTGGGTGAACCCGGCGGCCGCCATCAGATCCGCCACACCCACGCCGTCAAAGCCTCGCTCACGGAACAAGACAGACGCCGTCTCGACGATGTGCTCCCGATTTGCCTGGGCCTGGGCCTTGGTCACCCGCATTTTTTAACTCCTCGTGCTGCTCGAAAATCACGCTCACATCATACATAGATGTCGAGCATAATCAAATTCGTTGACAGTTTAGATTTCGGTCATCATCCTAATGAAAAGCCGCGCTCACCTCGGCAGGTTGCACGCAATTCTTATCCAACCCACGGAAACAAGACGCCATGACCGACCAGAATCTGTTCACACCTCATAAGCTGGGTAATCTCACGCTTTCCAACCGCGTGGTCCTGGCACCGCTGACACGCAACCGTGCGGGGCAAGGTTTTGTACCGAGCGAGTTCGCGGCCACTTACTACAGCCAGCGAGCGTCCGCCGGCCTGCTGATCTCCGAAGCCTCACAGATTTCCCAGCAGGGCCAGGGTTACCAGGACACCCCCGGGATCTACACACCGGCGCAGATCGACGGCTGGCGCAAGGTGACCGATGCCGTGCATGCCAAAGGCGGGCGGATCTTCCTGCAACTGTGGCATGTCGGGCGGGTTTCCCACGTTGACCTGCAAGCGAACGGCGCGGCGCCCGTGGCCCCCTCCGCCTTGCGTGCGGCGACCAAGGTATTCGTCAACAACAGTTTCCAAGACGTTTCCGAACCACGAGCGCTGGACATCAGCGAGTTGCCCGGAATCGTCAACGATTTTCGCCAGGCGGCAGCGAACGCCATCGCGGCAGGATTTGACGGCGTAGAGATCCACGGCGCGAACGGCTATCTGCTGGACCAGTTCCTCAAGGACGGCGCCAACGTGCGCACCGACGCCTACGGTGGCTCGATTGAAAACCGTGCTCGCCTGCTGCTGGAAGTGACCGCGGCCGTCGTGAAAGAAGTCGGCGCCGAACGTACCGGCCTGCGCATTTCGCCTGTGTCGCCGGCCAATGGTGTGTCCAGCAGCGCGCCACAAGCCCAGTTCGACTACCTGGTCGACCAGCTCAACGCCCTGGACATCGTTTACCTGCACGTGGTCGAAGGTGCGACGGGCGGGCCGCGCGATGTTGCGCCCTTCGACTTCGCCGCGTTGCGCCAGCGCTTCAATAACACCTACATCGCCAACAACGGCTACGACCTGGACCTGGCCACTTCGCGACTCGCCGAAGACCAGGCTGACCTGATCGCCTTTGGCCGGCCGTTCATTGGCAACCCAGACCTGGTGGAACGACTCAGAACCGGCTCGCCGCTGTCGGCGTTCAATCCCGCCACCCTCTACGGCGGCGGTGCGGCGGGCTACATCGACTACCCAACGCTCGCGCAATCCAGCGCGCGGTAACACTGCCCCGACCCCAACCGAGCGCCTGGACAACAGCGCGCGATTCGCTCATCAATCCCTGAAGAAGAGAATCACCCATGGACACTCGCACAACCGTTCTCATCACTGGCGCTTCCACCGGCATCGGCGCAGTCTATGCCCAGCGCTTTGCGCAACGCGGCCACAATCTCGTCCTGGTGGCCCGCGACGGCGCGCGCCTGCAAGCCCTGGCCGCCAAGCTGCGCAGCGAACACACTGTTGCCATCGACATTCTCCAGGCCGACCTGACCCAGATCAGCGACCTGACGAGCGTCGAAGCCCGCCTGCGGGACGACGCCAGCATCGGTATCCTGGTCAACAACGCCGGCGCCGCCCAGTCCGGCACCTTCATCGAGCAGTCGACCGACAGCGTCGCGAACCTCGTGTCGCTCAACACCACCGCGCTGGTCCGATTGGCCAGCGCCATCGCCCCCCGCCTGGTCAAGGCGGGTGACGGTGCGATCATCAACATCGGCTCCGTGGTCGGCCTGGCACCGGAATTCGGCATGTCGGTCTACGGCGCGACCAAGGCGTTCGTGTTGTTCCTCTCCCAGGGACTCAGCCTGGAACTGTCGCCTAAAGGTGTCTACGTGCAAGCCGTCCTGCCGGCCGCGACCCGTACCGAGATCTGGGAGCGCGCGGGCATCGACATCAACACCTTGAATGAAGTCATGGAAGTCGGTGACCTGGTCGACGCCGCGCTGGTCGGTTTTGACCGTCGCGAGCCGGTGACCATCCCGCCGCTGCAGGAAGAGGCACGCTGGGATGCCTTGCAGGCGGCGCGCCAAGGCCTGCTCGGGCAAATCAAGCAGTCCCAGGTTGCCGAGCGCTATCAAGACCTGGCGTAATCATCGTTCAGCGGGCGCCGGCGCGAAGGACAGCGCTGGCATTCCTGGATGCCTGGCCGGGTGACCAGTCCGCAGCATCCCTTATGAGAGCAAAGCACCATGAAGGCATTTTTAATCGACCGCTACGCCAAGCACAGCGGCCGTATGGGCGACATACCGGCCCCAGCAGTGGCTGACCACGACGTGCTGGTCCGCGTGCATGCCGCCAGCGTCAACCTCCTGGACTCAAAGATCCGCAAAGGCGAATTCAAGCTGATCCTGCCCTACTCGTTTCCCTTGGTATTGGGGCATGACGTGGCCGGGGTCGTGATGCGGGTGGGATCCCGTGTCGAGCATTTCAAACCGGGGGATGAAGTCTATGCCCGCGTCCCGGATGGGCACATCGGCACCTTCGCCGAGCAGATTGCAGTGAACGAAAATGCCCTGGCCCTGAAACCCACAAACGTCAGCCAGGAGGAAGCCGCCGCCCTGCCCTTGGTCGCCCTGACGGCCTGGCAGGTGCTGGTTGAAACCGCCCAGGTAAAGAAAGGCCAAAAGGTGTTCATCCACGCCGGTTCAGGTGGCGTCGGCACCCTCGCCATCCAACTGGCCAAACACCTCGGCGCCTTCGTTGCGACCACCACCAGCACCGCCAATGTACCTTGGGTCAAGGCGCTGGGAGCGGACGTTGTCATCGATTACAAACAGCAGGATTTCTCAAGCGTGCTGCAGGACTATGACGTCGTGTTGAACAGCTTGGGCGCCGATGAACTGGAGAAGTCGCTGAAGATCCTCAAACCCGGTGGCCAACTCATTTCCATCTCGGGACCACCCACCCCACAGTTCGCCCAGGCCCAGGGATTTTCCTGGCCGCTGCGGCTGATCATGGGCCTGCTGAGCAGTGGCATACGCCGCAAGGCCCGCCGAAAGGGGGTGAGCTACGCCTTCGTGTTCATGCGCGCCAGTGGTCCTCAACTGCGTGAGATCACCACGCTCGTCGAGTCCGGCAGCATCAAGCCGGTGGTTGACCGATCCTTCACCTTCGACGCGACGGCGGATGCCCTGGATTATGTCGAGCAAGGACGGTCCAAGGGCAAGGTCGTCATCAAGATCCACTCAGGCATAGCCGATGAGTGAAACCCGTTTACCTGCGCTCATCACCACACAGCAATATGCGAATCCGCCCGGGGCTCGGTCCCGCCGCACAGCACACCACTGACCGGGTCGCGCAGGATGATCTGGCCACGCCCATAGTCGGTCAGGTCGCTGGCGATCTGCACCTCATGCCCCCGTCGCGCCAGGGCATTGGCCAGGTCCCTTGAAGCCCCGTGTTCGATCCCGACCTTCATGTCTCCCAGCCATTGCCAACGCGGTGCGTCCAAGGCCGCTTGCGGGTTCAGGCCGAAATCCACCAGGTTCATGACCATCTGCACATGCCCCTGGGGCTGCATGTAGCCGCCCATCACGCCGAAGGGGCCGAGGGCCTCGCCATTACGGGTAAGGAACCCGGGAATGATGGTGTGGAAGGTTTTCTTGCCCGGGGCCAGGCAGTTGGCGTGGCTCGGATCGAGGCTGAACTCCTGCCCGCGATTCTGCAGGGCGATTCCGCTGTCGGGCAGCACCACGCCGGAGCCGAACCCGTGGTAGTTGCTCTGGATGAACGAGACCATGTTGCCCTCCCCATCCGCGGTGGCCAGGTACACCGTGCCGCTGGCGTGGGGGTCGCCGGGCTTGGGCGGTTGGGCCTGTTCGCCGATCTGCCCGCGCCGACGGGCGCTGTAGTCATCGCTGAGCAGGTCAGCCACCGCCACACGCATGTGCAGGGGGTCGGTGATGTAGTGCAGGCCGTCGCTGTAGGCCAACTTCATCGCTTCCAGTTGACGATGCCAGGTCTGTTGGCTGTCACGCTGATCGAAGTCGAAACCTTCCAGAATCTTCAGCGCCATCAAGGCCACCAGGCCCTGCCCGCTCGGCGGGATTTCCCAGACATCCACGCCTCGGTAATTGACGTGGATCGGGTCGACCCACTCGGCGCGATAATCCCTGAGGTCCGAGGCGCGCAGGTAGCCGCCGCTGGCCCGGGAGTGGGCGTCCAGGCGTTCGGCCAACGCCCCGCGATAGAGGCTTTCACAGCCGGTGTCGGCCAATTCCTGGAGCGTGCGCGCCTGGGCCGGGTTGCGAAAAATCTCCCCGGCCCGGGGCGCCCGGCCTTCGATCAGGAAAGTCTCGAACCAGGCTTCCAGGACGGCATCGCGATGGGGCGTGAACTCGTTCAGCGCGATCTGCCATTGATGGGCAACTACCGGCGACAGCGCAAAGCCGTCCCGGGCCAGGCTGATGGCCGGTTGCAGCAGCTCGGCAAAGGGCAGCTTGCCAAAGCGCTGCGACAACTGCGCCCAAGCCGATGGGCAGCCCGGGACGGTTACCGGTGTCCAGCCATGGATCGGCATCTGCCCATGACCGGCGGCCTTGACCGCCTCGATGCTCAAGGCCGCCGGCGCATGCCCGTTGCCGTTGAGGCCGTGTAACTGGCCCTTGCACCAGACCAGGGCGAAAGCGTCACCGCCGATGCCGCAGCCAGTGGGCTCCACCACCGTCAGCGCTGCTGCCGTGGCGATGGCGGCGTCGATGGCATTGCCGCCTTTTTGCATGATCTCGATGCCCGCCTGGGCCGCCAGGGGCTGGGACGCGGCGACCATGCCCCGACGGGCGAAAACGCTCTGGCGCTGGGATGGATAAGGGTATTCGTGGGCAGAAAATGTCAGCATGGCGAAGACTCTTCAATACGGGAATTGATTGACCGGACTCAAGGGGGTAAACAACTTTGCAGGGGTCATAGCACCCGGCTGAGGAAAGCCCGGGTCCGCGGATGAATGGGGTGACAGAAGATCTGCTCCGGCGGCCCTTGCTCGATAAGCTCGCCCTGGTCCAGGACCACCACACGGTCGGCCACTTCCCGGGCGAAGCCCATCTCGTGGGTCACCACGACCATGGTCATCCCCTCCTCGGCCAACTCCTTCATCACTTGCAGCACCTCGCCGACGGTCTCCGGGTCGAGGGCGCTGGTGGGCTCGTCGAACAGCATGGCCTGGGGTTTCATGGCCAGGGCCCGGGCAATCGCCACCCGCTGTTGCTGGCCGCCGGAGAGCATCGACGGGTAGTGATCGGCCTTGTCCGCCAGGCCGACCCGCTCCAGCAACCCGCGGGCCTGTTTCAATGCAGCGGCACGCGACACCCCGAGCACCTGGATCGGCGCCTCGATGATGTTCTCCAGGGCGGTCATGTGGGGGAACAGGTTGAAGCGCTGGAACACCATGCCGATGTCCCGCCGCTGCCGGGCGATGTTGCGCTCCGACTCACGCACCAGGCTGCCGTCGGCCCGCTCGCGATACCCCATGGCCCGGCCATTGACGCGGATGCGTCCGCCCTGGATGTCTTCCAGCAGATTGATGCAACGAATGAAGGTGGTCTTGCCGGAGCCCGACGCACCGATCAGCACCACCACTTCGCCACGCCGCACTTGCAGGGAAATGCCCTTGAGAATCTGCAGCTCGCCGAAGGACTTGTGAACGTCCAGCGCCTCGATGATCAGCTCTTCGCTTTTATGCGCCATGGTTAACGTGCCCTCAGCAGATTCAAGGTGCTGCGACCGAACATTCGCGTCGACGCCGGCGGTGGCGACGAAGGCCGATCCGATTGGCCGAAACGGGTCTCCAGCCAGCGCTGGAAAAAGCCCCACAACGTGGTCAGCAACAGGAAGTAGATCGCCACCACCAGGTACAGCTCGAACACCCGGAACGTCGCCGACGTGACCATCTGGGTACTGAGCAACAGTTCCTGGACGCCGATCACACTGACCAGCGTGGTGTTCTTGAGCATCACGTTGAACTCGTTGCCCAGCGGCGGAACGATGACCCGGAACGCCTGGGGCAGGACAATGCGGCGCATCAATTTGGCGAAGGTCATGCCCAGGGAACGCCCGGCCTCGTATTGGCCCTTGTCCACCGCGCCGATGCCGGCGCGGATGATCTCGGCCATGTAGGCCCCCTCGTTGAGGCCCAGGGCGATGATCGCCGCCTGGATATTGCCGGGGATCACCAGGCCGAACAGGTCGATGTCTTCGAAGCGGAAAATCCCGCCGGCGGCCAGCGCGGTGTAGAGAAAGACGATCTGCACCAGCAACGGCGTGCCGCGCATCAGCCACACGTAAAAGCGCACCGGCAAATGCAGCAACGGGTTGCTCGACAACCGCAGCAACGCGGCGGCCAGCCCCAGGGCACAGCCCAGCAGCATCGCCAGCACACTGATCAGGCAGGTCAGCCAGAGCCCGGTGAGGTACACCCCACTGGGCTGCAGCAGGTACTGCCAGAACACATCCCAATTGAAATTCATCGATGGTTCACCTCAATCAAGTGTGTCACTGGCGACATGCCATTTGCCAAGCAGTTGGCTGTAGCTGCCATCGCTGCGCATATCGCCGATCACCTGCTGCACGGCGGCGGTCAGTTGCGGATCGTCTTTGCGGATGCCCAGGCCGGTGAGGATCCGGCTGAAGGCCGGCACGCCTTCCTCGAACAGGTCGGGCGCCATGGCCGCGTAGTAACCGGCGGTTTCCACGGTGGTGCCGTAGGCGTCGACCTGGCTGATGCGCAGGGCCTGGAAGGCATCGGTGTCGGTGTTGTAGACCACCAGCTTCATCGCCGGCTTGCCGGCCTTGGCCAGGGTTTCGTTCTCGGCGTCGAGCAGGGTCTTGATGGTGGAACCGTTGAGCACCGCGACCTTGTGCCCGGAGAGATCCGGCAGTGTCTTGAGGCCCTTCGGATTGCCCTTGGGCACCACCACCGCCTGGCTGGAATACATGTAGTTGACGATGTCGATCACCTCGCGGCGCTCGGGCTTGTCAAACAGCTGATCGACGATCATGTCGCACTGGCGGGCCAGCAACGCGGGGAGCAATCCGGAAAAGGGAATGACCCGCCACTCCACCTTCTTGTCACCCAGGCGCTTGGCGATTTCCAGCCCCAGGTCCACGGTCAATCCCTTGGGTTTCTGCGCTTCATCAAAAGACACCAGCGGCGGCGAATCCATGCCTGAGCAGTAGACGAGTTTGTCGACCTTGAGCAAACGCTCCGGGACAACGGGCGCGGCAACCGCCCACTGCGCACAGAAACCCAAGGATAAAACGGCAACCAACAGGCGAGGCTTATGCATGACCAGACACTCCAGTTCAGTAGGTAACGGGCAGTACTCAAAGTCAGAACACGGGCAGGCTCGGGGCCTGCTCTCGTTATTTTTTCGATTGCAGGAACTCGATCAATTCAGGAACGGTGCCTTCGATGTGCCCACGCACCACCGCCTCGGCCTTCTCGGCATCGCCCGCACGCAGGGCATCGAGGATCAACATGTGCTCCTGACGCGCACTCAGGGGCTTTTCCACATGCTGCAGCCATAGGCGCATGGGCGCTTCGATCAGGGAGTAAAGCGCGCTGATCTGCTTGAGCAATCGTGGGCGACCGCTGAGGCTGCACAGGTATTCATGGAAGGCGCGATGGCGGCTGACCCACTCGGCGCTTTCCTCGCGGTAGTCGTCCATCTCATCCAGCAAGCGCTCCAAGGCGGCCAACTGGCGCTCGCCAATGCGTGCTGTCGCGACACGGACCGCCAGGCCTTCCAGGGCGCTGCGCATTTCGAAGACTTCGTGCAGCTCATCAATGTCCAAGCCGCTGACAACCGCCCCGCGATTGGGCCGCAGGGTCACCAGGCCCTGGGCATCCAGACGGCGAAAGGCCTCGCGCACCGGCATCCGGCTCATGCCGATCTCGTTGGCAATGTCCTCGGCAATCAACCGGTCACCCTTGCGTAACCGACCGCCACAAATGGCATCGAGCAGGAAGTTGTAGGCCTCCTCCTCGGCGGTCATGGGCGGGCGTTCAGCGTATGTCGGAGCAAATTGCATGGCAGCACCTTCTGCATTTTTGTATCCAATTATCCATGAATTCAAAAAGGCAGAATGCGTGCCAACTTCTCACGCAATCGTGCAAGCGTTTGATTTGAAGGAATTTACCGAGGAAAAGTGACTGGCTGCCGTGAGCCCTGCCACTGGCGAGGCTGCAGCCGTGTGCTACCAAACAGCTCAGTGGCTGCCCTTTACAGGTGCGCGATGGTGCTTCGGTAACACCGCAAACGGCGGCTCATCACGCCGGCGCCCTGGGCGTATCCGAAGGTGACTCGCCAAACAGCGCCCGATAATGGAACGCAAAATGGCTCAGGTGGAAAAACCCCATCTCCACGGCGATCTCACCGACGTTCTGCGCCGCCGCACGGGTCGTGATCAAACGGCGACGCACGGCATTGAGCCGCAGGTTGCGCAGGTACTCCACCGGGCGCATCCCGGTCACCGCCTGGAAACTGTTCTGCAGGGTCCTGCGGCTGACCCGCAATTGCTCGCACAAGTCGAGAATGCTCAAGGGCACATCGGCACTGGCGACGACCAGCTCCTGGCAACGCTTGACCAGGTAGGCACTGACGGCAAAGTTGCCGCGTCGGCCACGCACCTCGTCCGAGGCGTGGCTGAACAGGTCGAGAAAGGCATTGAGCAGAACGTCTTCGAGGATTTTTTCCGAGGCGGGATTGACGGCGTCCGCCTGTTCCAAAAGGCGACGAAACAGTGGGTGGATGCGTTGTTGCACGCGGCGCAGTACCACTTCATCCACGCTGACCTGGGACACGTTTTTCAAACGCTTGAGCTGTTCGCTCGACAGTTCGTAGGCCGCCAGCTTGGCGAACCGCACCGTGTCGACATTGGCCGCGAAGAAATGCATGCCCTCCGGGGCGTGCAAGACGAAGTCCTCGCCATCACGCAACAACACCACGCTCTGAGCGCCCACTTGGTGCCCCTGGACCACCGGCGCACCGCCCAGCGACATGGCAATGCACAAGCGCCCTTTTGGCGCGCAACCGTGCTGCACCACGCGTTTATCCAGCACCTCCTGGAAAATCTGGAAACGTTCGGCGCACACCTGGCGCAGCTCGCTGGAAAGACATCCACGCCCGAGCTGGTCATAGACTTGTTGCCAGCCCAGGATCGAACCGGCGTGTTGCTGAGGATCATTGAAGGTACGGACTTCGGCGAACATGATCATTGTTCCTCGGTGGCCCTGCGTTTATTGCCTGGTACCGTTGTTCAAGGACCTCTAAAACCCGTGGCGAGGGAGCTTGCTCCCGCTGGGTTGCGCAGCAGACCCATTTTTGTGAGCGCTTCGCACTCAAGCGGGAGCAAGCTCCCTCGCCACGGGCTCCTTTGGGTGAACGGTGCTTACTGCCGGAAAACCAAAGCCAGTTCCATGCCAAGCATGTACAACCGGTACTCGGAGGCCTTGATCTCCAACGGTGCCAACAAAGCGCCGGACAGCACCACCTGGCCCGCGTCAACGCACTGCCCGTCGGCCAGCAAGCGCCGGACCAGCCAGCACAGGTTGGCCTGGGGCGTGTCTTCGCGCGCCTGGGCATTGCCCTCGCCACAGGGCACCCCATCGCACGCCAAGCGATAGTTCAGGTGGGCCAATTGCTCGGGATGGAACCTGACCCGCGGCCCCAGGCAATACAGCCCCGCGGCGGCATTGTCGGCAAGAAACGCGCCGACGCCGAAACGCCAGCCCTGCCAGCGACAATCGGCAATTTCGAATGCCGGCGCGATCTCGGACACCGCGGCGAGGATGTCCTCGTCGCTGTAGAAACCGGGCACCAGCGTACGCCCCAGGACAAACGCCAGCTCGATTTCCAACTTTGGCTGGATCAGCCGCGCAAGCGACACCCCACGGCCGGGGTCCACGACCATGGCATCGGTCAGTGCGCCCAAGACCGGCTCATCAATACCGAAACGGTCCTGGGCGGCGCGGCCGGCGAAGGCCACTTTCCATCCGGTCAAGCGCTCACCACCGGCCTGGCGCCGACGCAGCGCCTCGCGCTGCAAGGTGTAGCCCATCGGCAGGTCGACGGCCTGTGGCTCCAACGAAGGCAAGGCGTGCACGGCCTGCGCGGCATCGTGAAGCCGGACCAACAGATGATCTTCGCGGCTCATGAGAGTTGCTCCGCCAGTTTGCGCAACACGCCCTCAAGCCGCTCGGGCGTGGTGATCGCGGCCACGAACCGATCCGGCCGCACCACCACGATGCAGTCTCGCACCTTGGAAAACCATTCGCCCAAGCGATTATCGACGTCCTCGACGCAAATGGCCCCGCTGGCCGACAAAGGTTGGTTGCGCCCCACGCCACTGCGCGAGCGATTGATCTGGATGAAGCGCGTCTCCCAGCGCGCCCACCAGGCGGCGGTTTCTTCGCTGAGCTGTTCGCTCGGGTCGACCCGATACCCCAGCACTGCATAGGAATGCCCCAGCACCTCGTCCAGGCGTCGGCGCTGGCCCTGGGCATCTTCGATGGACGGTTGGATGAACAACTGCCCGACCAGATCATCCTCATGCAACTCGGCGCGCTCGTGATACACCAGGCCTTTGGTGATGGTCGCCTTGGGTTTGAACTTGAATTCCAGCAAATGCGAACGCAAGTTGTCGACGCTGTTGACGGCCTGGAACAACCAGTCACGCACACCCGCCATCAACGGGTTGGTCAGCCCCAGGACGGCGCCCATGTTGTCGGCCAACGCGATGAGATCGGTCGCATGCCCACGGCGCTCCTGGTCGTAACTGGCCAGGATCGTCGGCGACGCCCGCCCTTGGAGAATCGCGGCGAGCTTCCAGCTGACGTTGGCCACATCACGCAAGCCCGAATTGAGCCCCTGCCCGGCCCATGGAGGGGAAATATGCGCCGCGTCCCCCACCAATGCCACACGGCCCTGGACAAAGCGCGCCGCGACCCGGGAGTTGTGGGTGTAGGCGCGGATCCGGATGATTTCCAGTTGGTCGACCGCGTCGCCGATATGCCCACGGATCAAGTCCCGGATCGTCGCCTCTTCGCACATCCGGGTTTCGTCTTCGCCCTCCAGGAGCATGAACTCCCAGCGCCGCTGCTGATACGGCAGGTAGATACAGACGAAAGGTCGCTGGGGGTCGGCATGCAACGCCGTATAAGGTGCATCCAGGCTGTCGTTGGCCGTATCGATCACCACCCATTTGCGCGGATGGGTCAGCCCCAGCAGTTCGATGCCGAGTTTCTTGCGCACGCTGGAGCGTCCGCCATCGGCACCGATCACGTACTGCGCCTGCAGTTGATAGAGCTCGCCCCAGGCATCGCGCACCTGCAAGGTCACACCCTCGGCATCCTGCTCCAGGTCGAGCATTTCATGGCCCTGGCGCAACTCGACAGTGGTGTGTTTGCCCAACTGCTCGCGCAATGTCGTTTCAAGCAACTGTTGCATGAAGATGTTGCGCATCGGCCAGCCATAGTTCGCCGTGCTCGGCTTGACCTCGGCAAAACAGACGCCTCGCGCATTGTAGTAACGCAGGGGCACGTTGCAGATCATGTCGCGCGCGGCCAGCTCGGCGATGCCGATGCCCTGCAACACCCGCAGCGCCTCGTCATCCATGCCCACCGCGCGGGGATACGGCAGGACGCCGTCAGCCAATTCCAGGACGATGCAGTCGATACCGTACAGCCCCATGTAATGAGCGGCCGTGATCCCGTTCGGGCCGCCGCCCACGATGACAACCTGGGTCTTCTCCTGCTTCATCGTTATTCACCGCTTTGTTGTTGTGGTTGTAGGCATTGGTCGTGCAAGTAATCCATGACGACACGGTTGAACGTGTCCTCCTGGTCGTCATGGACATAATGGCTGGCGTCGGCGATTTGCGCTGTATGCACGCGTGGATTGGCCTCCTTCATGGCCTCCAGGGTCGCCTCGGGCAGAAAATCGGAACGCGCACCACGGATGAACAGCGTCGGGCAATCCAGTGCCCGGACCGCCGGCCAAAGATCGGTCGGGGTGATGCTCAGGCGCGCCTGGGCAATGCCGGCCTGATCATGACGCCAGCCGATGCCTGCCGGGGTTTCCTTCATCGAATGGGTCAACCTGGACGCCAGCCCCTGGGCGGACAGACCGGGACGTGAGCGGCGCCAGAATTGCGCGGCACTTTCCCAGTCGGGAAACAACAGGGGCGTCTGGCTCATCTCGCGACGGATGCGCTCGGCACCGTCGCCGCTGATCGACGAGCCAGGGCCAATGTCTTCGATCACCAGGGCTTGCAGGCGTCCAGGATTGAGCCGGGCATATTCCAGCGCATTGGTGCCGCCGAGGGAATGCCCGACCAGGACGAAACGCTCCAGCCCCAGGTGCGTGACCCAATCTTCCAGATCGCTGACATAGGCTTCGGTCCGGTAGCTGGAAGCCTCTGCCCAGTCGCTGTCGCCACGGCCGCGCTGGTCCAGGGCATGGCAACAGAATTGCTCGCCCAAGGCATTGGCCAGGGACGCCCAGGTCTGGGCATAGGCCCGCAGCCCATGCAGCAGCAACACGGGAATGCCTGACGCATTGCCCCACGACAAGTAGTGCAGGCGCATCCCCGAACGATTGGTGAAGAACCGGCTGTTTGCAGACATTCGTTGGCTTCCCACGTCAGCGCACCTCAATACAGGCCGTCATTGCCCTTGACGTCAGCGGCCTGCAGACCACCCAGACGTGCATGCAAACGCCCACGCGTGGCGAAGGCCCAGATGATGATCAACTCGTCGGCCGAGGGACCATCGCCGAACGACAGGGAAATGCTGTCGTAATGGGAGCGGACATACAGCGCGTCCTTGTGAGCCAGCGGTACGTCGATGGTCACGCCAGGCCCGCCACGCTTGCCGGTGGAGGGCACCCAGGACTTGCCACCGCCCAATGCGACACGGATCGGATCCGCCGCCGGATTGGTCAGCAACGCATTGCCGTGCTCGTACTCGCCCTGGCTGCCCACCAGGCACGCCTTGCCGTAACTGACAATCTCACGCTCGCCGGCCAGGGCCTGGATACGCCGACCAAACTCCTGGCCCAGCAAAGGTGACGGCTCTATCAACTCGGCCAGGCTTTCGCTGAAACGTCCGGCATAAGGGTTGGCGATCACCGCCCCAATGGCGTACTTGAACAGCGGCTCGCCATCGGCCAACTGGCCGGTTTCGTTGGCCAGGGTTTCCTCGACGAAGCTGTACCATTTGCGGATGTGGTAACTGGCGAAATTTGCGGTCTTCATCAGACTTGCCTCTTTAAAGTGGGTCGAGATCGAAATGCCGGCTGGGGGCCCCAGCGGCCTTGAAGCGGGCCTTGCCGCGCTCGTCGTCGTGTTCGGACTCGAGGAAAAACTCCATGCGATTGCCATCGGGGTCGTTGAAGTACACGCCGTTGCCGATCTCGTGGTCAGTGATCTTCACCACCTCGACGCCCTTGTTCAGCAACATGCCGTAGAGCTTGCGCAGGGTGGTCATGTCGCCCGCGATCTCCAGCCCGTAGTGCTGCAACCCCAGGCCGCCCTGGTGGGCGCCGGGCTCTGCGCGGAGCAATGCGATGTCGTGATGCTTGGCACCAAACGCCATCATGATCCAGCTTTCACCCCGGGCGCTTTCATGCATGCCCAGCACATCGGCGTACCAGCGGGCCGACACTTCCGGGTCGCTCACGAACAACGACAGGTGAGTACGAACGACTTCGACTTTCATCGCGCGATACCTCAGTTTTTCTTGATGATGGATTGATGCCCGGACTTGATTTTCGCCACGGCGGGGGTCCAGAGCACATCAGCGATTTCACTGAACTCACGCCACTGCTTCTGCCAGCCGTCACCGCCATTTTCGGAGGTGAACAGATGCCCGTACTTGGTGCCGGCGACGATCTGGCGAGGGTCGGCAGGGTTCAAGGCAATCGCCCAGACACAGGAGTTGGGTTGTTGCGGCAGCGGCAGCACTTCCCAACTGAGGGCGGCATCCCGGGAAACCAGGACCTTGCTGGTGGTGCCTGGGGTGCCGTCGGAGATGCTCAGGTAGAGCGTATCCTCGCCGCCCAACGGTGCATTCATGGCGCGCACGTAATACAGACCGAAAGCTTCCCGGGCGACGATGCCGGTCCAGGTCTGCCCCTCGTCGAGGCTGCGGTAAACGGCGTTGACGCACACCACGACGATGACCTTCTGCCCATGGTTGGGCAGGACCACGATGTTGTGCACGTCCGAGTTGAAGTCCCACAACAAGCGATCATCGACACGGGTCCAGCTCTCGCCCCCGTCGCGACTGTGGAACAACCCGCCCTCTTCCAGGCCGAACCAGAGCTGGTTGCGGTCCGTCGGATCGTAGGCGAAAGCCAGCAGGCGTGGACGACTGACGCCGTCGCAGAACTCCGGGATCTCCACGGGGGCACGGTCCCAGTGCTGGCCACCGTCGAGGGTGCGCCACAGCACGGCGCGCGACGGCGCACCGGTGCCCACGAAAATACGCTGTGCATCCTGGGGATCCACCGCCACCTTCCAGACGGTCTGCCCGTTGAACGGCGAATCCACCTGCTGCCAATGGCCGCCGGTATCACGGCTGATGCACAAGCCAACGTCGGTGCCGGCATAGATCACCTCGGGCGTAGCCGGGTGGAAACTCAGGGATCGGGTGATCGCATCGAATTCCAGGTCCTGGCCCAGGCCCAGGCGATGCCAGGTACGGCCATCGTCGGCGCTGCGGATCACCGCTTGCCCTACGGTGGCGACCAAAAGGGTTCCGTTACTCATCACTGCTGCTCCTCAAATGAAGATGCCACGGGTCAAGCCGCCGTCGATGCCAATGGATTCCCCGGTCACGGCGCCCGCCTTGGGGGATGCGAGGAAACCGATCAGCCAGCCCATTTCGATGGGTGCCAGGGTGCGCCGGATCGGCGTCGCGTCGATGTAGCCCTGCTCCACCTGCTCAGGCGTCTTGCCCTGCTTGACCCCTTCGCGCTCGTACAGCTCCTGGATGTGCGGGGTGTCGACCACACCGGGGTGGATCAGGTTGACGGTGATGCCGGAAGGGCCCAGTTGGTCGGAGAGCGTCTTGGTCATGTGGGCGATGGCCAGGTTGCGCATGCCCGAGAGCACCTTGCTGCCACGCCCGGTCAAGCCACCGATGTTGATGATGCGACCGAAGCCACCGGCCTTCATGTGCGGGGTCACCGCCTTGGCGCAACGGAAATAGCCGATCACCTTGGTGTTGAGGTCCGAAAGCAATTCGTCGTCGCCGGCATGTTCGATGTCGTTGCGCACCACGCCGGACGGTGCCGCAGCGCCGTTGACCAGGATGTCGATGCGGCCAAAGTGTTTGTGGGCCGCCTCGACCATGTCGGACACCGCCGACATCTGGTTGGTGTCACAGTACAGCGGCAGCACTTCGTTGCCGGTCTCGGCGGTGATTTCCTCGGCGGCTTGCTGGAGAAACTCCATGCGTCGCGCACAGATCACTACCTTGCAACCTTCCTGGGACAAAAAGCGCGCGACTTCCTTGCCGATGCCCATACCGCCGCCGGTGACGATCGCCACGCGGCCTTGCAATTCCAGATCCATAGCAGTTCCTCTTGTGATTATTCGGTTCAGGCCAGATCGACGAAGACACTTTTGGTTTCGGTGTAGGCATCGATCACGTTCTTACCCATTTCCCGACCCCAGCCGGATTGCTTGTAGCCGCCAAATGGCGAGGCCGGGTCGACGACGTTCCAGCAGTTGATCCACACCGAGCCGGCCTTCAACTGCGCCGCCACGCGATGGGCGGAGCGCAAGTCACGGGTCCAGAGACCTGCCGCCAGACCGTAAGGCGAGTCGTTGGCGCGCAGCACCAGTTCATCGATTTCGGTCCAGCTCATGACGGTCAGTACCGGGCCGAAGATTTCTTCCCGGGCGACACAGGCGCGCTCGGCGCGGTCGAGAAACACGCTGGGGCGGATGAAGTGGCCGCGCTCCAGGTGGGCCGGCCGATCACCGCCGCAGATCAGTTCGGCGCCCTCTTCCTGGCCCCGTTGCAGGTAGCCACGCACCGTGCCCAATTGCCGGGCCGAAACCAGCGGGCCCATGCTGCTGGCCGGATCCAGGCCTGGCCCCAATACATGGGCGGCCGCGTGGCGCTGGAGTTCTTCAAGCACCTGGTCGAGAACGCTGGCGTGCACATACAGACGCGATCCGGCGGTGCAAACCTGGCCCTGGTTGTAGAAAATGCCATCGGCGGCGCCTTTGGCGGCCCGGACAATGTCGGCGTCCGGCAGGATGATGTTGGGGGACTTGCCCCCCAGTTCCAGGGAGACCTTCTTCATGTTGCCAGTGGCCGCCTGGGCGATCAGTCGTCCCACCTGGGTCGAGCCGGTGAAGGCGATCTTGTCCACGTCCGGGTGCTGGGCCAGCGGTGCACCGGTCTGCGCACCCAGGCCAGTGAGCAGGTTGACCACCCCGGCCGGGAAACCGGCGGCCTCGATCAACTGCACCAGGCGAATGGCAACCAGGGGCGTCTGCTCGGCGGGCTTGAGCACCGCGACACAACCGGTCGCCAGCACCGGGCCGAGTTTCCACACGCACATCGTCAGCGGGAAGTTCCACGGCACGATCAACGCGCAGACGCCCACCGGCTCGCGCAAGGTGTAATTGAGCATCGGCGCGCCACTGGAGGGCGACACCGGCAGCGTGCTGCCTTCGATCTTGGTCGGCCAACCGGCGAAGTAACGAATGATATTGGCCGCACTGGCCGCTTCGCCCCGGGCCGCGCCGATTGGCTTGCCGTTTTCCAGGGTGATCAGTTGCGCCAGCTCTTCGCGATGCTGGTCGAGCAGTTCCGCCAGGCGAAACAGCAGCAACCCGCGCTGGGCTGGGGACTGCTGTGCCCAGGTCCCCGTGAAGGCCGCGCGGGCGGCAGCGACGGCGGCATCCACGTCGCGTTCGCCACCTTCGGCGACTTCAGCCAGGGGGTGTTCAGTGGCCGGGTTTTCCACGGCAAACCGGCGACCATTGGCGGCGTCCTGCCAAGTGCCGCCAATAAATAGACGCCCCGGTTGCGACAGGAACTTCTCGACCGCAGGTAACAATTGAATCGGGTTCATATCCGCTCCTTCACAGCGCCATTTCGATCAGGCAAGGACCACCGTCGGCCTTGGCGTTGGCCAAGGCGCGTTGCAACTCACCGTTGGTGTGCACAGTGCTGGCCGGCAAGCCGTAGCCCTTGGCCAGGGCCTTCCAATCGATACGTGGACGGTCCAGCACCGTCAGGCTCAGGGCCTCGGGGCCCAGCTCGGTCATGCCGAAGCGGCGCAGCTCGTTCTGCAGGATGGCGTAGCGGTGGTTGGCCGCAATCAGGATCACCACCGGCAGTTGCTCGCGGGCGATGCTCCATAAGGTCTGAATGGTGTACTGGGCACTGCCGTCCGACTGCAGGCAGAACACCTTGTTGCCACGCTCGGCCATGGCGGCGCCAAAGCCCACCGGGATGCCCTGGCCGATGGCTCCACCGGTGTTGGTCAGGACCCGATGCCGTGCGGCATGGGCCGAAGCGGTGAAGAACGGATAACCGCACGTGCCGCCTTCCACCGAAACGATGCAGTCGTCCGGCAACGATGCGGCCAGCACCTGGCCCACCGACTGCGGTGTCAACGTGGCTTCGCCGGGCGGCAGTTCGATACCGGTTGGCGTAGGCACGTAAGCCGGCGCCTCAAGCGCATCGGCCAGCGCAGTGAGTGCCCCGGCAACGTCGTCCCCCACCTCGGCCAGACACAGCAGGCGTTCACGCTCTGCCAGCCGGGAGGCAATGCCTTCGTAGCCGAAGTAGCTGATGGGCTCGGGGACGCCGGCACAGACCACCGCGTCGTATTGGTCAAGGATCTCGATGGCCACTTCCGGGAAGTAAGGCAGGCGATCCAGGTCTGGCAGGCCACCACCGCGATAACTCAAGCGCGGAAAGGTTTCGGCGAACAGGCGCACGCCTGGCAGTTGCGCCAGGCGCCCCGCCGCTTCCAGGCCGGCGACGGACAAGCCTTGGTCGCCGACGATAAACACCAGGCGCCGACCATCGCGCAAGGCCTGGGCGACCGCCTCGATCCGGTCACCGGCAAAACGCCGGACCGGAGCCTGCAATGCCGTGAAGGCTTTCTCGTGCTGCACGGTGTTGGCTTGCAGGTCCATCGGCAGAATCAGGCTGGCGATCTGACCGTTGGCTTGCCAGGCGGCACGCACCGCCTCCTGGAAATCCTCACCGACGCCCGACGCCGTGCGCGAGGTCCGTACCCACTTGGAAACGCTGCCGGCCAAGGCCTGGATATCACTGGCCAGTGGCGGATCGTAATTGACGTGCCATGACGCGTGATCGCCGATGACGTTGACGATCGGGGTGTTGGCGCGACGCGCGTTGTGCAGGTTGGCAATGCCATTGGCAAAGCCTGGCCCCAGGTGCGTCAGGGTCATCGCCGGCTTGCCGGCAATCCGGCCGTAGCCGTCCGCAGCACCGGTGCACACCCCTTCGAACAAGGACAACACCGGCTTGAGGGCTGGCGCACTGGCCATGGCTGCCACCAGGGGAATTTCAGTCGTTCCGGGATTGGCGAAGCAGTATTCGATACCGCTTGCCACCGCCGCCTTCACTATCAGTTGCGCACCATTCATTTCCAGCCCTCTTCATCGAGCGTTTGCAGTGGCTGAGATTTATCACACAGCACAATCGACAAAACAAGCTATTTTTCTGCATTAAAATCATATTTTGAGATTAATGCATATTTTATGAAGGTAAACGACTGAAAATCCGCTTGTATTTCTCAAGCATTGGGTTACCGTGGCGACGCGCTCCTGAGCGAGTGCGCGGGCTTTTCATCAGCGCCGCGGCTACCTATAGTGCTCACCCAACGACCCCCTACGCGCCATTCCCCCCTTTAGGAGCGAAATGAGCAGTCTGAGCAAAATGCTGAGTGTGCTGGACCTTTTCGGCCCGGCCACATTGAAGATCGACCCCGAGACCATCGCCGAGCGCATGGGCCTCTCACGGGCGACCGTGTACCGCTACGTCAAGGACTTGTGCGATGCCGGCCTGCTGGTGCGCGTGGATGCCGGCAGCTACGGCCTGGGGCCACGCATCATTGAGCTGGACTGGATGATGCGGCAGTACGACCCGATCCTCGTGGCAGGCCGCGAGTTGATGCACGAGCTGTCCGACGCCACTGGCCTGGCGGTGTTCGCCAGCGTTTTCTACGACGGCCGCATCATCAACACCTACATCGCCGAACCCAGTGACACCTACCAGTTCTCATTCGGCCGCGGCCAACCACTGCCGTTTTTTCGCGGTGCGCAATCCAAGGTACTGATCGCCTTCCAAAAGGGTCGGCGCCTGCAACGCCTGTTCGAAGAACACCTGGCCAACGACCCCGACAGCGGCCATGACTGGGCAAGCTTTTCCAAGGCCACGAAAAAAATCCGCAAGGATGGCTATTGCATGACCCACGACGAACTCAACCTGGGCCTCACCGGTATCGCGGCGCCGATCGTCAACCCGGAGCTCGACGAGGTGGTGGGCAGCCTTTCGGCCGTGGGCAGCACCCACAGCTTCAAACTGCTGCGCCAGGAAACCGTGGTTGAAATGGTGATGGACACCACCCGGCGGATTGCCGAGCGGATGCATACCCAGCCTGCCGTCGGCTAGAAACCGGAGGTGCAGCCATACCAGTGCCCTGTGGCGAGGGAGCTAACCGCTCTGGGCCGAGTTTCGGGATGACTGCAGGATTTGAATTCCCCCCAAATTCCCTGTGGGAGCGAGCTTGCTCGCGATTGCGGTGGGTCAGTTGAGATGGATGTTGATGGGGCCGCCGTCATCGCGAGCAAGCCCGCTCCCACAAGGTTTTATCGAACAACTCCGGCCTCAGAACGGCACGGCCACCGTCACCTGGCTGTACACGTTGGTGCCATTGCCCGTCACTTGATTGCCTCCCGTCGTCGCATCCCGATCCGGCTTGTAGAGGCCGATCAGCGGGGTGACGATCAAATGCTCGTTGACGACCCACTCGGCATACACATCCAGCTCGCGGGCATCCAGGTTCAGGGCGTTGTCTTTACGTACGGTGTTGTAATCGAAGTACAACGCACCGAGGGTCAGGTTCTCCAGCGGCGTGGCTGTCAGGCCGACATGATGAATGCCCGTGTTGCTGTTGAAGGGCCCGGCATAATTGCCCGCGACTTCACCCTGGAACCACGTGCCATAACCCGTGCTCTGCCCGGTGAACAGCGAATCCCACTTCTGCGAATAGCGGCTGTAGCGGTACGTCAGCTTGGGCGCCCAAGCGAGATCGGCAAATCTATAACCGGCCTCGGCGTACCAGGCGTTCTGCGGGCCGGCGTCCTTGTCCTGCCAGGCGTATTCGAATGCCAGGCTGGCGTTCTCGATGCCCGCGTCGCCTTCACCACGAATGCTGTAGACATCCATGCCCTTGCGTTGCTTCTGGAAGTCACTGGCCCACTGGTCGCTCACATCCAGGCCATGGATCCAGGTCAAGCCCAATGTCCCGGCCTTGGCGGTGTAGTCCAGCGTGCCAGCGGCCAGTTCGGCTTCGGCCTGGGCACGGTTGTCGGACTTGAGCCAGACCGCACTGCCATGCAACCCCTCCTGCCCGCCCAGACGCAATACG
Source organism: Pseudomonas sp. FW305-28 (assembly GCF_017351395.1). Lineage (NCBI taxonomy): Bacteria > Pseudomonadati > Pseudomonadota > Gammaproteobacteria > Pseudomonadales > Pseudomonadaceae > Pseudomonas > Pseudomonas sp. FW305-28. Next base: position 22,633 of record NZ_JACNDD010000009.1, on the reverse strand, counting down.
GCGGTCTGGTCGAACGCATGCCGGGCGGCCAGGTAATAGGCCCCCCCGCGATTCAAGCGACCATCGGCAGGCCCTTTGCCCAGGTTCGGCCCGTCATCGTTGATCAAGAATCCCCTGCCCAGCTTGACCACCTGGCGACCGCCGGAGATATCGACACCGTCCTGCCCCAACACAGGGAACAGATCGGCGGAGCGCCAGCCCAGGTAAGCGTCTTCGATCTTCGTCGTGCGCTCGCTGCCCAGTGTATTGCCGGCCGCGTCGCCATCGCCCCAGGTGGCGGAGCTGACCAGGCTGAACGCACCGTAGGCGCTGCCACGACCGGCCAGGCCCTGGTCGCCGCTGACGCCATACTTGATGAAGCCTTCGCGCCAGGTTGAACCGCCGGGCCTGCCGTCGTAGTTCTTGCGACTGTTGAAATGGCCGAACACCGCTAGCATGTCGGCGTTGAGGTGAGTGTCGTCATCGGCATACAACGCATAGGCCTGGACCTGACTCGCGGCGCAGAGCGCCAGCGTACAGGCAAGGCCACTGCCGAAAAATTCCATACGCGATAGGTTCCGCATGGCGGGAGCTCCTTGTGGTGCGCCTTCAAAGGCTGTCTTTATATTCAGGAGCCGGCGCAGCACGCTGCGCCGGCGGGTCGGGCTAGCGGCAATCTGCGAGCGCGCCGTCCAACGCACCGACCATCATGGCGGCCTCGTCGGAGGTCAGGGTCAGCGGTGGCGACATCACGATTTTGTTGCCTATCGGGCGCACCAGTACGCCGGCGCGGCGCGCCTGCTCGGCGATACGCGAGGCCAGGCCGTTGGCCGGGTCCAGCGGCTCGCGGGTGACCTTGTCCGCCACCAGGTCCACGGCGATCATCAAGCCCTTGCCGCGCACTTCGCCCACCACCGCATAACGTTCGGTCAGCGGCTGCAGTTGCTCCAGCAATTGGGCCCCGACTTTCCCGGCATTGCCCGGCAAGTCCTCGGCTTCGACGATGTCCAGCACCGCCAGGGCCGCCGCACACGCCGTCGGGTGGCCGCTGTAGGTGTAGCCGTGCATGATCACGCTACTGAAACCCGGACCGTTCTCGATGGCATCGGCGATACGCTGGTTGAACACCGTCGCCCCCATGGGGATGTAGCCGGCGGTGATGCCCTTGGCCAGGCACAGCACGTCGGGCGCGACGCCCCAACCTCGACTGCCGAGCATGCAGCCGGTGCGGCCGAACCCTGTGACCACTTCATCGGCAATCAACAAGATGCCGTGGCGATCACAGACTTCACGCAGCCTTTTCCAGTAATGCGCCGGCGGCACGATTACGCCACCGGCACCTTGCACCGGCTCGGCGACCAACGCGGCAATGGTCTGCGAACCCAGCAGCGCGATCTGGTCTTCCAACTGGCGAATGCAGTGAGCCGTCAATTCCTCCGGATCGCGGCAGTCCCAGGGATTGCGGTACAGCCACGGCGTATCGAGCAGATGACAGCCGGCCAACAGCGGCCCGTGGTTGTAGTGATAGACCCCATTGCCGCCCACGGAGGTGCCGCCCACGTGCACGCCATGGTAGCCATTGCGCAACGACAGGAAGCGCGTGCGCCCTGGCTCGCCGCTGGCGATCCAGTATTGACGGGCCATTTTCAGGGCCGTCTCGACCGCATCGGAACCGCCGGAACTGAACAGCACCCGCGCCATGTTTTCCTGGGCGAACATCGACGTCAGCCGCTCGGCCAGGTCGAACACCCGCGGGTGGGCGATGCCGTCGAAGGTCTGGTAATAGGCCAGTTCGTCCAGTTGCGCAGCGATGGCCGCCTTCACCGAAGGCCGGTTATGGCCCACGTTCACGTTCCAGAGGCCACCCACACCATCGAGCATGCGATGGCCCTCGATATCGGTGATGTAGTTGCCGTCGCCACGGGCGATGATCAACGTCTTGGAGCGGTTGGCTGGCGCCGAAGAACTCATCGGGTGCCAGAATTTCTTCTGCGCTGTCTTGTAGTGCTCGTACATGGTTGCAGTCCTCACTCAGTTTCACGCTTGCGTACGTACAGCAGCTGCTGGCCGGTAAACTCCAGCAGCCCTTCAAGGCCGAACTCGACGCCGAACCCGGACATCTTGCTGCCGCCAAACGGCGTATTCGGCTGGATCTGCGCATGGCAATTGACCCAGGCCATGCCACATTCCAGGCGACTGGCCAATGCCTGTGCCTGCTCGCTGTCGCGGCCCCAGACCGACCCTCCCAGGCCCATGTCGCCGGCATTGGCGCGGCGCAAGACATCCTCGACATCCTGATAGGCGATCAGGGGCAACACCGGACCGAACTGTTCCTCGTCCACCAGGCGCTGTCCGTCGGTCACATCGGCGACCAGCGTCGGCGGATAGAAAAAGCCCGGGCGGTCCAGACGGGCACCGCCGCACAACACCCGCGCCCCCTGGGCACGGGCGTCCGCCACCAGTTCCTCAACCAGTGTCAGTTGTTCGAGGTTCTGCACCGGGCCAAACGTGACCCCAGGCGCCAGGCCGTCACCCACCACCTGACGCCTGGCGATAACGGCCAGGGTCTCGGCAAAGGCCTCGTACTGGGATTGGTGGATGTACAAACGCTTGAGGGCGGCGCAGGTCTGTCCCATGTTCAGGAAGGCCGCCTGGAAAATGTCTTCGGCCACTGCCTCGACCGGCGTGCCGGGCAGCACAATGGCGGCATCGTTACCGCCCAGTTCCAGGGTCAGGCGCTTGAGGTTGCCCGCGGCGCCGCGCATCACGCTTTGGCCGGTGGCGGTCGAGCCAGTGAAGACGATCTTCTGGATGCCGGCGTGGGCAGTGATCGCGCTGCCGAAACCCTGTTCGCCGGTCACGCTATTGATCACGCCCCCAGGGACATGGCGCGCGATGATCTCCACCAGGCGCAAAGTGCTCAGCGGGGTCAGGCTCGACGGTTTGCTGATCACGCAGTTGCCGGCCCGCAACGCCGGCATGATGTGCCAGACGGCAATCATGAAGGGCCAGTTCCAGGGCGTGATCGATGCGACGACGCCCAACGGCTTGCGGTGCAGTTCAATGCGCTGGCTCGGGGTCTGCTCCACCAACTCCACGGGGATCTGTTGTTCGGCGGCGTAACGCGTCCAGGCCACCGCGCCCATCACCTCGGAAAACGCCAGCTCCAGCGGCTTGCCCTGCTCCAGGACAATCAGACGGGCCAACGACTCGGCGTCCTGTTCGATGTCCGCCGCGATGCTCAGCAGGCGCTGGCGGCGATCTTCATGGCTGCTGTATCGCCATTCGATAAAGGCCGACTGCGCCGCTTCGACGGCGAGGTCCAGCTGGGCCAGGGAACCGGCCGCGCAACGGGCGAACACGGTGCCGGTCGCCGGATTGATCACATCGAAGTGGCCGTTTTCGCCGTCGACCCGGGCCCCATTGATGAGCATTTGATAATCGTGCATAACATCTTCCTTTCACGCGCGGCCGGACCGTCCCGAACGACAGCGCAATTTTTTGTGTGGTTTGACGTGGTCGCGTGGCGCCCTAGAGCTTGTGGCTGCCCAACGCCATGAACCGCTCGGGCGAGGACTTGCGCAATCGGGCGGCGAGGAATACGCCGACAATCAGCGCGGCGGGAATGACGGCGCAAAGGCCGTAGGACAACAGTTGGCTGGCGCCGGTCAGCACGTCAAAATGCATCACCGCAAGGGCCAGGACCGCCAGCAATGCCAGGCACGAAAAACCCGGAAGAATCCGTCCGCGCCAGAGCCCCAGCTTCAACTCCGGATGCGAGCGGAAATAGACCCATACCGCCGCAGAGGTCAGGGCCATGAGCAGGATCACGCACAACGTGGCCAGGTTGGAGAACCAGGCGAACAATTGCAGGATCGGATCGGCGTCCAGTGCGGCGAAGATCAGCACCACCACCGCTGCGATCAGGCTTTGCAGGACCGAGCCCATGTGCGGACTCTGGTGCACGCGATGGGTGGTGCCCAACCGGCTGTGCAGCAAACCGTCACGCCCGATGGCATAGAAATAACGCGCCGCAGCGTTGTGGAACGCCAGCAGGCCGGCGTAGATGCTGACCATGAACAGCACTCGGATGATCTGGGTCAGGTGTGGGCCGACAAAGTGATCGGACATGCCGTAGATGAACGTGGTGGGATCCTGGAGCGCCTGCAAGGTCGGTACGATCTTGTCCGCGCCTACGCCAACCACCATGGCCCAAACCGACAGGGCATAGAACCCGCCGATCAACAGCACCGAGCTGTAGGTGGCGATGGGAATCGTACGGTGCGGGTTCCTGGCCTCCTCGCCGTAGATGGTGGTGGCCTCGAAGCCGATGAACGCCGCGAAGCAGAACAGCAAGCCGATGGACGGCGTGCCGCTGAACACATGGCTGCGATCGAACGAATCGAGATTGATGCCACTGTCGCCACCGGTCTTGAGGATGGCGAAATCCAGCGTCAGGATCGCCAGGTACTCGGCAATGACCACCACCGACAGCACCCGGGCCGACAGGTCGATCTTGCGATAACCGAGAATCGCGATGCTCGCCATCGCCAGGAGCGAATACGTCCACCACGGCAAATCCAGGCCAAAGACACTGGCCATCGTGCCGCTGACCACGCCACCGAACATGCCGTACAGCCCGACCTGGAGAATGTTGTAGGCGAACATCGCCAGCACCCCCGCCGCGCCACCGGCCAGGCCACCCAAACCGCGAGAGGTGAACGCATAGAAACCACCGGCGTTGGTCATGTGCCGGGACATGGCCGTGTAGCCCGCCGAGAAGGCCAGCAACACCAACAGCGCCAGGAGCAGCAACGCCGGCGTACCCGCGCCGTTGCCCAGCATGATGCCGATGGGGAAACCGCCGGCGATGACGCTCAAGGGGCTCGCCGCCGAAATCACAAAGAAGATGATGAAGCCGACGCCCAGGGCGCCGCGCTTCAACTCCGTCGAGCTGCTGATCGGGAAAGATACACTCATTGTTCTTGACCTTATTGTATGAGGCAGTTGTTGCTGGATCGGAGACGGCCAGTTTCGCCGACGTCCAAAAGCTTATTGTTCTGCTTGCACGCTGGATTCGATGCTAGGCCCTTGCCAAAACCCTTCGCTATCCCAAAACGGCAGCATCCGAGGCGGCGCCCCAAAACAGGTCAGCCCAATGCTGTAACGCTGACCATGTCCCTGGACCAAACGACAACCTGTGGCGAGGGAGCTTGCTCCCTCGCCACAGGTTTTGTGTTTTCTTGGCGGAACCGCATTGCCCAACGCCTGGGCACAACGGCTGCCGATTCGGGATAACCGGCAAGCGCTTCCTGCCGCAAGATAGCCTCGCCCGCCGTTCAAACAGTGCGGGGCACAGAACAATAAAAATCCCTAAGCGCAGGAAAATCTCAGCATGTTCTTCGCTCGTCTCTCTATCCAATGGCGGATCACGCTCCTGAGTGGGCTGTGCCTGCTGGCCGTCGTCGGGGCATTGACCGGTACCTCCCTGTATCAGAACCAGCAAGGCGCAACGCTGCTCAAGCAGCAAAGCAGTCAACTGCTCGGGCGCTCGGCCCTGGAAGGCCTGCAGGCGCAGGGCCTGGCACACGGTCAGCGGGTGGAGCGCTTTTTCAGCGAAACCGCGATCTATGGGGAAGGTTTTGCCCAGCAGGTCCTGCAACTGCGCGCCCAGGCGTGGAACGGGCGACTGACACCGGGGCAACTGCGCCAGGACCTGATCGCCGCGACCCGCCAAGCCCTCCAGAACCGCGAAAAAGTCCTCGGCTTCTACGTGGTGCTGCTTCCCGACGCGCTGGTCGGTGAAGATGCCGGTTTCATTGGCCAGCGCGATCTGGCCGGCAACGAAAAGGGTCGCTTCGCCTTGTACTGGTCGCAAAGCCAACCCGGCCACTTGGTGCAGGAGGTGCTCAGCGAAGCCCAGATCAGCGCCAACACCGCACCACCGGGCAGCGAGCCGGCCAACGCCTGGTACGTCTGCCCGCAGACCCTGGGACGCACCTGCGTGACAGAGCCCTACGCGATCGAGGTCGAAGGCCAGAAGACGTTGATGAGCAGCATCTCCATACCGCTGCTGGACCAGGGCAACGTCATCGGCGTGGTGGGCATGGACATCAGCCTCGATACCCTCCAGCAACTGGCCGCCAGCCTGGCCAACGACCTGTATCCCGGCCACAGCGAGATCAACATTCTTTCCCCATCAGGGCAAGTTGCCGGCCATAGCGGCACGGTTGACGGCACCTCGGTCGACGTTCGGCAAGCCGTGCAAACCGCTCCCGACAATAGCCCCTGGCAATTGCAGATACGCGTACCTGAAGCGCTTGTGCAAGCGCCAGCTCTGCACATGCAGGCGCAGTTGGACGACAAGTATCGCCAGGCCAACTGGCTCAACCTCAGCCTGGGCCTGCTGGCTGCCGGCTTGGGACTGTTGCTCATCTGGCTCACCGCTTACGGCGTGACCCGGCCACTGCTGAGGGTGGCGCATATGCTCGATGCGATTGTCGAAGGCGATGGCGATCTCACCCAGCGCCTGCCCAACGACCGCCATGATGAGTTGGGCCATCTGGCCAGGGGTTTCAACCGCTTTCTCGACAAGTTGCAGCCCATTATCCGCGATATCCAGCAAGCCTCCCTGGACACCCGCAACACCGCCGATACGTCGGCGCGGGTGGCCCGGGAAGTCAGCGCCGGCATGCACACGCAGTACCGGGAAGTCGAGCTGGCAGCGACCGCCTTGCATGAAATGAGCACCAGCGCCCAGGAAGTGGCTCGCCATTCCCACCAGGCGGCCGATGCCGCCACCGTCGCCGAAAACGCAAGCCGATCGGGGCGGGAATTGTTCGCCAACGCAGTCACCAGCATCGACAGTCTCGACCGGCGCCTGGAAACCACACTCGTGCAAGTGCAGGCGCTGGCCGGCAACAGCCAACACATTGGCCAGGTGCTGGACGTGATTTGTGCCATTGCCCAACAGACCAACCTGCTGGCCTTGAATGCCGCCATCGAAGCGGCCAGGGCCGGTGAACAGGGGCGCGGCTTCGCCGTGGTGGCCGACGAAGTTCGCCATCTGGCCAGCAACACCCAGAACTCGGTCGAGCAGATACGCACAGTGATCGAAGCGTTGCAACAGTTGAGCCAGGAGGTCGTGCACAGCACCCAACTGAGCCGCGAACAGGCCAAGGACAGCGTCGCCCAAGTCGAAAAGACCCATGTGGCGTTGCAACACATCACCGACGCCGTGGAAGTGATCGAACACATGAACCAACAGATCGCCAGCGCCGCCCTGGAGCAAAGCACTGTAGTGGAAGACATCAGCCATCGCGTCAGCGACATTCGCGCAATCAGCGAAACCTTGACCAGCCGGATGGAAGAAGCGTCGCAGGCAAGCCACTCGTTGCATGCCATGGCCAACCATCAACAGCAGTTGGTGGGGCATTTCCGGATCTAGTGGCCTGTGCGCTTACACAATTTCACAGAGCGCCTACAAAGCTTCACCCCTGGCATTGGCCTCGACCCCTACCATGGGCGGCTCAATATTGGGGAAGCACCATGTCCAAGATTCCTTTCGTCACACTGGGCCTGTTGGTCGGCGCGCTGCTGCTCAGTGGCTGTGATAATGCCTCGAACCCGCAAGCCTCCGCCCCGCTGGCAAGCGTGCGTGTCGAAACGGTCCAGGCCCGGCCACTGTCGATCAGCAACGAGCTGAGCGGTCGGATCGCCGCGCCACGGGTCGCCGAAGTCCGTGCGCGGGTAGCCGGCGTGGTCTTGCAGCGGGTGTTTCACGAAGGCCGCGACGTCAAACAAGGCGAGGTGCTGTTTCGCATCGATCCGGCGCCGTTCAAGGCCGACCTGGACAGTGCCGAGGCGGCGTTGCGCAAGGCCGAGGCCAATGCGTTCCAGGCCCGCTTGCAGGCACAGCGTTACGCCCAATTGATCGATGACAAGGCGATCAGTGGCCAGGACTACGACAACGCCAGGGCCAACGTGCGCCAGACGGCCGCGGACGTCGCCGCCAACAAAGCCGCGGTGGAACGGGCGAAACTGAACCTCGGGTATGCCACGGTGACCGCGCCGATATCCGGGCGCATCGGCCGCGCCCTGGTGACGGAAGGTGCCTTGGTGGGGCAGAACGAAAGCACGCCGTTGGCGTTGATCCAGCAACTGGACCCGATCCACGCCGACCTCACGCAATCGACCCGCGAACTCAATGACCTGCGCCGCGCCTTTCGCGCAGGGCAACTGCAAGCGGTCGGCCAGGGCCAGGCCAAGGCCACCTTGATCCAGGACGACGGCAGCCCTTATCCGCTGCCCGGCAAGTTGCTGTTCACCGACCTCAGCGTCGACCCGAGCACCGGCCAGATCACCCTGCGCAGCGAGTTCCCCAACCCCGACCTGGACCTGCTGCCGGGCAGTTTCATCCGCGTGCGCCTGGAACAGGCGGTCAACAGCCAGGGCATCACCGTGCCGCAACGGGCCATCTTGCGCGACAGCGCCGGCATCGCCCAGGTGTTGCTGCTGGACGCCGAGCAGAAGGTCAGCCAGCAACCGGTGCAACTGGGCGCCGCGCAAAACGATCGCTGGGTCGTCACCCACGGTTTGAAACCCGGCGACCGCATCGTCATCGAAGGCCTGCAACACGCCCGTCCCGGCGAACATGTCCGGATAGACGATGCTCCACTCCCCCTCGCCCAGGTTCCCGGGCCACAGGCAGGACACTAAGCCATGCCGCAATTTTTCATCGACCGTCCGGTATTCGCCTGGGTCGTCGCCTTGTTCATCTTGTTGTCCGGTGTCCTGGCCATTCCACAACTGCCGGTGGCGCAATACCCGGTGGTGGCGCCGCCACAAATCGAGATCTACACCGTCTACCCGGGCGCCTCGGCGCAAACCGTGGACGAAAGCGTGGTCAGCCTGATCGAGGCAGAACTCAACGGCGCCGACAACCTGCTGTATTTCGAATCCCAAAGCAGCCTGGGCAGCGCCACCATCACCGCGACCTTCCACCCCGGTACCAACCCGGAACTGGCCCAGGTCGACGTGCAGAACCGCCTCAAGGCGGTGGAGTCGCGCCTGCCGCAAGCGGTCACGCAGCAGGGCTTGCAAGTGGACAAAGTCTCCGCCGGCTTCCTGCTGCTGATCACCCTTACCTCCAGCGACGGCAAGCTCGACGACGTGGCCCTCAGCGATTACCTGGCGCGCAACGTGATGAACGAGATCAAGCGCCTGGACGGTGTCGGCAAGGCCCAGTTGTACGGGGCCGAGCGCGCCATGCGGATCTGGATCGACCCGCAGAAACTCGTCGGCTTCAACCTGACCCCGGCCGATGTCAATGCCGCCATCGTGGCGCAGAACGCCCAGGTGTCGGCAGGCAGCCTGGGGGAATTGCCGAGCCGCAGCACCCAGGAAATCACCGCGACCATCGTCGTCAAAGGCCAGCTCAACACGCCGCAAGAGTTCGCCGACATTGTGCTCAAGGCCAATCCCGATGGCTCGACGGTGCGCATCGCCGACGTGGCACGGGTGGAGATCGGCAGCCAGGAATACCAGTTTTCCACACGCCTGAACGGCAAGCCGTCCACCGCGGTGGCGGTGCAACTGTCGCCGGGCGCCAATGCCTTGAACACCGCGACCCTGGTACGCAACAAAATGGACGAGCTGTCGCGCTACTTCCCGGCCGGCGTGGCGTACAAGATCCCCTACGACACCTCGCCGTTCGTCAAGGTCTCGATCACCAAGGTGATCTACACCCTCGGCGAGGCGATGTTGCTGGTGTTCGCGGTGATGTTCCTGTTCCTGCAGAACATCCGCTACACCCTGATCCCGACCCTGGTGGTGCCGGTGGCATTGATGGGTACCTTCGCGACGATGCTCGCGCTGGAGTTCTCGATCAACGTGCTGACCATGTTCGGCATGGTGCTGGCCATCGGTATCCTGGTGGACGATGCCATCGTCGTGGTGGAGAACGTCGAGCGGATCATGGCCCAGGAAGGCTTGTCGCCCAAGGAGGCCACGCGCAAGGCCATGGGGCAGATCACCGGTGCGATCATCGGCATCACGCTGGTGCTGGTGGCGGTGTTCATTCCGATGGCGTTCATGCAGGGCTCGGTGGGGGTGATCTACCAGCAATTCTCGCTGTCGATGGCTACCTCGATCCTGTTCTCGGCCTTTCTCGCCCTGACCTTGACCCCGGCGCTTTGCGCGACCTTGCTCAAACCGATCGCCCAAGGTGATCACCACGCCAAAAGCGGCTTCTTCGGCTGGTTCAACCGTGGCTTCGACCGTTTCGGCGACCACTATCAGGGGTGGGTGGCCTATGCGGTGAAACGCAGCGGCCGTTATCTGCTGATCTACGGCGTGCTGCTGGTGGGCATGGGCCTGTTGTTCAGTCGCCTGCCCTCCTCGTTCCTGCCGGTGGAAGACCAGGGCTACACCATCACCGACATCCAACTGCCACCGGGTGCGAGCAAAAACCGGACGGTGCAGGTGGTGGAGCAGATCGAAGCCCACAACGCCGGCGAGCCGGGGGTTGGCGACAGCACGATCATTCTCGGTTTCAGCTTTTCCGGCAGCGGGCAGAACGCAGCCCTGGCCTTCACCACCCTCAAGGACTGGTCGCAACGCGGCGCCGAGGACTCGGCGGCATCAATTGCCGACCGCGCCAACCTGGCCCTGGGTCAAATCAAGGATGCCATGGCGTTCTCGGTGCTGCCGCCGCCCGTGGATGGCCTGGGCACCTCCAGCGGTTTCGAGTTCCGTTTGCAGGACCGTGGCGGACTCGGCCATGCCACCTTGATGCAGGCCCGCAGCGAATTGCTCGCCGCCGCCGAAAAAAGCCCGATGCTGATGAATGTGCGCGAAAGCGCCCTGGCGGAGGCGCCGCAGGTGCAACTGGAGGTCGACCGCAAGCAGGCCAATGCCCTGGGCATTTCCTTTGCCGATGTCGGCAGCGTGTTGTCCACGGCGGTGGGTTCGGCCTACATCAACGACTTCCCCAACCAGGGGCGGATGCAGCGGGTGGTGGTCCAGGCCGAGGGCGACCAGCGCAGCCAGGTCGAGGATCTGCTGAAGATCCACGTGCGCAACAACAGCGGGAAAATGGTCCCGTTGTCGGCATTCGTCCAGGCCCGCTGGACCCAGGGGCCGGCGCAATTGACCCGCTATAACGGTTATCCGGCGGTGAGCATTTCCGGCGAACCGGCACCGGGCTACAGCACCGGGCAAGCTATGGCCGAAATAGAACGGCTGGTGGCCCTGGGGCCGACGGGCCTGGGCCAGGAATGGACCGGGTTGTCCTTGCAGGAACGCTTGTCCGGCAGCCAGGCACCGATCCTGTTGGGCCTGTCGTTGCTCGTGGTGTTCCTGTGCCTGGCGGCTCTGTACGAGAGCTGGTCGATCCCGACCTCGGTGTTGCTGGTGGTGCCACTGGGTGTGCTTGGCGCGGTACTGGCCGTGTCGTTGCGCGGCATGCCCAACGACGTGTTCTTCAAGATCGGGTTGATCACCATCATCGGCCTGTCGGCGAAGAACGCGATCCTGATCATCGAGTTCGCCAAGAGCCTGTACGACGAAGGCCACGACCTGATCGACGCCACGCTCCAGGCCGCACGCCTGCGCCTGCGACCGATCATCATGACCTCGCTGGCGTTCATCCTCGGGGTGGTACCGCTGGCGATTGCCACCGGTGCCAGCTCGGCGAGCCAGCAGGCCATCGGCACCGGGGTGATCGGCGGGATGATCACCGCCACGCTGGCGGTGGTGTTCGTGCCGGTGTTTTTCGTGGTGGTGATGAAGCGTGTCAGGCGGGTTGATCCAAAGTGAGGCCCGGCCGGGCCAGCGCTATCGCGAGCAAGCTCGCTCCCACAGGGGGATTGGTAAGGCATCAATATGTGTAGCGCCTCGGAACAGTGTGGGAGATTCTATGTTGCAGGGGAACCCTGCACCGTTAAATTTGGCCGGTATTCGCTCTGTTTTTTCATCAGAGCGAATGCCACTCGGCACAACTTGCGGGCAAGGATTACAAGAGCCTGGGTTCTGGCGAGGCCTCGCGCCAAATAGGACTCATAGTAAGGTTTCCAGGTGGGGGACCGGCAAGCCGCCATAGCTGCGGTGTGTGCCAAACGTCGTAGCTCGCCGTCTCCTTTCTTGCTCAGATACCTGGGGCTATGTTTTTTCCCGGAATCCTTTGGTCTTAAATCCAATCCTAAAAAGGCAATGAACGCATCGCCGTTGACGAAGTGCCCCCGCATGAACGCAGTTGCCAAGCCCATTGCCGTCAGCTCGCCAATCCCCTCGATGGCCTTGCAGCGCTTGATATTCTCAGTAATCCCCGCCTCTTGACTGACCTCACGCATCAACTTCTGAATGGCTCGCTCACTTTGTTTGAACGCCTCCATCTGCTGATCCAGGATATCCTTCAGAAGCGGCTCTCCCGACCAACTCAGCGTGATGCTGACGCGCGCCTTGATGAGTTCTGCTCGTTTTTTTAGCAAGCTCTTCAATAGCTTGTAGGCATGCGGAGGTGGACTCCAGATACGTAGCCGTTGTTGCTCACTTGTCAGATAGCGTGCTAGCAGACGTGCATCGCAGGGGTCAGTTTTTGCCCGCTGCCCAATGCTTTCGCGGTAATGGGCCACTCGATAAGCATCCACAATGTAAACCCGATGCCCCATTCCATGAGCCAGCTCAGCAGTGTCCAAGTGATAGATGCTGGTGGCTTCCAGGGCAATCGAACTTTGCGCTGGCAACGTTTTGAGCCAGCGACCAATAGCTTCGCGGGTGTTTTCGATCACTTGAGTGCTGTTCAGATCTTCGCGATAAGCGACGATTTCGGCCTTGGCTACATCAATACCGATAACCGTTGAGGAGGTAAGGATTGTCATCTCGAATCCTCGGAGCTAGGGTTTAGATGCTTGTCGGGGTCTACCGTAGCGCTGGCTTGCCTCTATCGTCGGTTTTACCGATGAATTCCTTATCGGCGCTTTAGGTAGAAGGGGCGGGACGAGAAGTCTCCCACGGTCCGTACTGGCTAGAGTCGGAATCGAGCTTTTAGTCCCGCCCACCCCTTCAAGTCTAAACATACAAGCGAGCTTGCTCGCGATGGCGTCTGGTCAGTTGAATGGATGCCGGCAGACACACCGCTATCGCGAGCAAGCCCGCTCCCACAGGGGCCTGAGGGGGCAGCGAGCCCTGCGATCAGTCCGCCTGCACCGTGACCTGACGCTGTTCGCCCAAGCCCTCGATCCCCAGGCGGATGGTCTGGCCCGGCCGCAGGAACACCGGGGCGGGCTTGATGCCCAAGCCGACGCCGGGTGGCGTGCCGGTGGAGATCACATCCCCCGGTTGCAGGCTCATGCAGCGGCTCAGGTAGGCAATCAGTTGCGGCACGCTGAAGATCAGCGTTCGGGTATTGCCGTTCTGATAGCGGTGTCCGTCAACCTCCAGCCACAGATCCAGCGTATGCGGGTCGGCGATTTCATCCCGGGTCACCAGCCAGGGGCCAAGTGGGCCGAAGGTGTCGAAACCCTTCCCCTTGTCCCAGGTGCCGCCGCGCTCCAGTTGCCACTCGCGCTCGGACACATCGTTGATGACGCAGTAGCCGGCGACATGCTCCATGGCATTGGCTTCGTCGATGTAGCGCCCGCCTTTACCGATGACCACGCCCAGCTCGACTTCCCAATCAGTCTTGAGGGAGCCGCGCGGGATCTGGATATCGTCGTTCGGCCCGCAGATGGCACTGGTCCATTTGTTGAAGATGATCGGCTCTTTCGGCACCTCCATGTTCGACTCGGCCGCATGGTCGGCGTAGTTCAGGCCGATGCAGATGAATTTGCCGACCTGGCCGACGCAGGCACCGATACGCGGCTGGCCGGCAACGAGCGGCAGGCTACGCGGGTCGAGGGCGGCGAGCGCTGCCAGGCTGTCCGCGCCCAGGACCTGCCCGGTGATGTCCGGCACATGGCCGGAGAGATCGCGCAGCTGATTGTCGGTATCCAACAGCCCGGGTTTTTCCGAGCCTTTTTCGCCGTAGCGCAATAGTTTCATGTCGTGCTCCTGCTCAAGTGAAGACCGGGGTTCAGATGCTCATGCCACCGTCGACGACGTGAATGGCACCCGTGGTGTAGGCCGATGCATCGCTGCCCAGGTACACCGCCAACTGGGCGATCTCTTCAGTGCTGCCGATGCGTCCCATGGGCTGACGGTCGAGGAATTGCCGGTAGACCTGCGCCTCATCGACGCCCTGTTGCACGGCCTGCTCGGCGATGCGCTGGCGCAGCGAAGGCGAGTCCACGGTGCCCGGGCAGATCGCGTTGCAACGGATGCCCTGGTTGACGAAGTCGATGGCGACAGCCTTGGTCAGGCCCACCACCGCCGCCTTGCTGGTGGCATAGGCGAAGCGATTGGGCACACCCTTGACGCTGGAGGCCACCGACGACATGTTGATGATCGAGCCGCCGCCACGGGCCAGCATGCCCGGCAAAAACGCGTGGATCATCCGATACATGGCCGTGACATTGAGGTCCATCGAACGCGCCCAGGCCGCTTCGTCGCATTGCAGTATGTTGCCGCTGTGCACGTAGCCTGCGCAGTTGAACAGCACGTCGAGCCCGCCGATGCGCTCGCAGGCGGCGCTAATGGCAGCGGTCGAGGTGACATCCAGGGACATGGCGGTGACCTCTTCGATCCCCGCCAGTGCATAGATATCGATGTCCGTGGCGATCACCTCGGCCCCAGCCCGGGCGAAGGCAATGGCGCTGGCCAAGCCAATGCCCTGCCCCGCTGCCGTCACCAGCACGCGCTTGTTCTGCAGGTTCATGCGGCCTCCAGTTGCGCTGCCGTGGCGGCGTGCTTGGGGGTCCTGCCGAGCATCGAAGCGGGGATGGCCAGGATCAGCCCGCCGCTGACCAAAAGACACAAGGCCAGTACATAAGTGCCGTTGTTGATGTTGCCCGTGAGGGTTTCGGCCACGGCAGTGATCATCGAGCCGGTAAAGCCCGACAAGTTGCCGATGGCGTTGATCATGCCGATGCCGGCTGCGGCGGCGACCCCCGACAGCACGGTGCCCGGCAGGGTCCAGAAAATCGGCATCAGGCTGAGGATCCCCGAAGCGGAGACGCTGAGAAAGAGCACGGACAACACCAGGTTGTCAGCGAAGAAGGCACTGAGGATCAGGCCGACGCCGCCAATGAACGCCGGGATCGCCGCGTGCAAGCGCCGCTCACCGGTGCGGTTGGAGTGCCGAGCGTTGAGCAGCATCGCCACCACCGCCACCGAATAAGGGATGGCGGTGAGCAAACCGATGTGCAAGCTGTTGGTGATGCCGGTGCTCTTGATGATCGAAGGCATCCAGAACGCCAGGCCATAGAAACCGGTGTTGAAGGTCAGCAGGATCAATACCAGCAACCACACCCGCGGGTTGAAGAACACTTCGCTCAAGCGCGTGGCCTTGCCCTGGTTGTCGGTTTGCAGATTGGCCTTGAGCAGGGCTTTTTCCGCGACCGTCAGCCATTTGGCTTTGTCGATGTTGTCGGCCAGGCAGACGATCACCACGAACGCCATGATGATCGATGGAATGCCTTCGATGAGCAGCATCCATTGCCAGCCGGACAAGCCATGCACCCCTTGCATGCTGTTCATCAGCCAGCCGGAAAGTATGCCGCCCAGGGTCAGGCTGACGGGCAGCGCCAGCAGGAACCCGGACATCACCCGGCTCTGCCGGTGGGTCGGAAACCAGTAGTTGAGGTAGAGGATCACGCCAGGGAAAAAGCCCGCTTCGCAGATGCCCAACAGGAAGCGCAGCACATAGAACATCGTGCTCGATTCGATGTGGAAGAAAGCCGCCAGCGGCACGGTGTAGGCCACGGCCATGGAGATCACCGCCCAACTGAGCATGATCCGGGCGATCCAGAACCGTGCGCCAAAGCGATGCAGCAACAGGTTGCTGGGCACTTCGAAGAGGAAATAGCCCCAGAAAAACATACTGGCGCCCAAGGCATACACCGTGTTGCTGAATTGCAGCTCGTTGAGCATGTCGAGCTTGGCGAACCCGATGTTCACACGATCGAGGTACGCCGCCATGTAGCACAACAGCAACACGGGCAGGATCCGCCAGATCACCTTGCGGTAGGTCCGGTCTTCGAAATCCAGCTGGCCGGCTTGTGCCTGGGCGGGCAACGGCTCGGAGATGGTTTGCATGAGGTAACCCCTGATTGTTTTTATTGGGTCACGTCGAATGAGTGACTCATCCGGCGATTGAACGAGGACTCTACTGTCGGGAATCGATTCTTTCCCAATGGCATTTTTGGATTAGTCGATAACGTATTGTTATCGAGGCTTGGGTTTGGCAAGGGGGCTACTGCGTAGCCCAGCGGGAGCAAGCTCCCTCGCCACAGGGTTCAGTGCAGGCTGATCCGCCGCCATCGCGAGCAAGCTCGCTCCCACAGTTGTTTCGTGTTGACTGAAAGATCCGCGACACTCCCGCCTCCTGTGGGAGCGAGCTTGCTCGCGATGGCGGCGGCACACTCAACCGCTCAGACGGGCGTTGTCCTTGAGAATCTCGGCGAACTCCAGCGCCGCGCCCACCAGCGGTTCGTCCTTTCGCGTGAGGATGCCGTAGTCCTGGGGCACCAGGTGCAGCGGGGTATCGAGGGTCTTGAGCTGGCCGCTGTCGAGCAGCGGATCGACCATGGCATTGGGCAGCATGCCGATCATGGGCCCGCGTTGCAGCACCTGGAGGAAGGTCTGCATGGAAATGGTGTCGATGGTATTGCGCGGCATTCCCACCCCGGCCTCGGCGAAGGCCAGTTCCATGCGTGCACGGATCGGCGTGCCGACCGGGTAGAGAATCCACGGCAGGTCCACCAGTTGCTGCAGGGAGGTCGGCCCGGCGTTCGCCAGGGGATGGCGGTCATTGACCACGATGCAGAACGGTTCCGGGGCCAGGGGCTGGAAGTCGTAGCGCTGTTGCTGGCTTTGCTCGGTAAACCTGGCTACCGCCAGATCGAGTTTTTTCTCTTCAAGCATCTTCATCAGATGGTTGCTGGTCTGCTCCACCACCTCGATGGACAGCAAGGGCCAGCGTTGCTTGATCTGCAGGATCGCCTCAGGCAAGGCCACCGCCGTCGCGGCAAAGATACCGCCGACCTTGAGGTAGCCATGGCCACCTTCGCGCAGGCTGCTGATTTGCTCGACGAACGAACGGGCATCGTTCAAGGCGATCTGCGCGTAACGCAGTACGTGCTCACCCAATGCGGTGGGCGGCATGCTCCGGGAGCGGCGCTCGAACAGGGCGAAGCCGAGCAGGCTTTCGATTTCCTTGAGCATCTTGCTCACGGCGGGCTGGCTGAGGTTCATCTGCTCGGCCGCCAGATGCATGTTGCAGGTTCGCCCCAAGGTATCGATCAACAGCAGATGGCGGAATTTGAGCCAGCCGCAGAAGCTGGAGAAAGACAGATCGGACATGGGCAATCCTCGACGATGCAATAACCGGACGTTATCAGATACTGAATATATCTCATTGGAGTTCATCAACCGCGGGCCCTAGCTTGAAAGCTTTACGAACCCGGAAGACTGCCCATGTCACTGATGCTTACTCCCGAGAACACCCTGCCCGTCGATGGCGTCGCCGGCACCCTCATCGGTCGTGCCTGGGTGCCTGGCCGTGTCGCCGGACCTTCACCCGTCGTGTTGCGCAGCGATGGGGTGTTCGACCTGTCGGACCGTTTCGCGACCTTGAGCGATTTGCTGGAAACGTCCTCACCGTTGGCGGAAGTCAGGCAAACGCCCGGCATTTTCATCGCCAGCGTCGAAGCGCTGCTGGCCAACACCGGCATTCATGCCGACCCGGCCAAGCCATTTCTGTTGCCGCCGCTGGACTTGCAAGTGATCAAGGCCGCCGGCGTGACCTTCGCCGCCAGCATGATCGAGCGAGTGATCGAGGAACAGGCCGGCGGCGACGCGGCAAGGGCCGAGGCGGTACGCGCCACCGTGCACAGCGTGATCGACGATAACCTGCGGGCGATCGTGCCGGGTTCCGAGCAAGCCATGCGCCTGAAAGCCTTGCTCATCGAACAGGGCATGTGGTCGCAGTACCTGGAAGTCGGCATCGGCCCGGATGCGGAGATCTTCACCAAGGCACCGATCCTGTCCGCCGTGGGCAGCGGCAGCCAAATTGGCATTCATCCGGTATCGCAATGGAACAACCCGGAACCGGAAGTGGTGCTGGCGGTAAACAGCCGTGGCCAGATCCACGGCGCCACCCTGGGCAACGATGTCAACCTGCGAGACATCGAAGGTCGCAGCGCGCTGTTGCTGAGCAAGGCCAAGGACAACAATGCGTCCTGCGCCATCGGGCCGTTCATTCGCCTGTTCGACGAACACTTCAGCCTGAATGACGTACGCGCCTGCGTGGTCGACCTCCAGGTACAAGGCGAAGATGGCTACCGCCTGCACGGTTCGAGCTCCATGAGCCAGATCAGCCGTGACCCACAGGACCTGGCAAGCCAGACACTTAACGCCAACCACCAATATCCGGATGGTTTTGTGCTGTTTCTCGGTACCCTGTTCGCCCCCACCGAAGACCGCGACCATCCCGGCAGCGGTTTCACCCACAAACGCGGGGACCGGGTCAGCATCAGCAGCCCCTTGCTCGGCAGCCTGCATAATGAGGTGACCCACAGCTGCGACGCCGCCCCCTGGACCTTTGGCGTCAGCGCCTTGTTGCGCAACCTCGCTGCCCGCGGACTGCTGGGCCGCTGACGCTACGACCGTGACCGATTCATCCAATTACAAGAGAGACATGAATCATGAGTGACACGCCTGAACGCCGCCTGCGCAGCGAGCAATGGTTCAATGACCCGGCTCACGCGGACATGACCGCCCTGTATGTCGAACGCTACATGAACTACGGCATGACCCGCGAAGAGCTGCAATCGGGACGCCCGATCATCGGCATCGCCCAGACCGGCAGCGACCTGACCCCCTGCAACCGTCATCACCTGGAACTGGCCCAACGGGTCAAGGCCGGCATCCGTGACGCCGGTGGCATCCCCATGGAATTCCCGGTGCACCCGATCGCCGAACAGTCACGGCGCCCCACCGCTGCCCTGGACCGCAACCTGGCCTACCTGGGGCTGGTGGAAATCCTCCACGGCTACCCGTTGGACGGCGTGGTGCTCACCACCGGTTGCGACAAGACCACGCCCGCCTGCCTGATGGCGGCGGCGACCACCGACTTGCCCGCCATTGTCTTGTCCGGCGGGCCGATGCTCGACGGCCATCACAAGGGCGAGTTGATCGGCTCGGGCACCGTGCTCTGGCATGCGCGCAACCTGATGGCCGCCGGCGAGATCGATTACGAAGGCTTCATGGAAATGACCACTGCGGCATCGCCATCGGTGGGTCACTGCAACACCATGGGCACCGCCTTGTCGATGAACGCCCTGGCCGAAGCCCTGGGCATGTCGCTGCCCGGTTGCGCGAGCATTCCGGCGCCCTATCGCGAGCGCGGGCAAATGGCCTATGCCACCGGCAAGCGCATCTGCGAGCTGGTGCTGCAAGACATTCGTCCGTCACAGATCATGACCCGCCAGGCCTTCGAGAACGCCATCGCCGTCGCCTCGGCCCTGGGTGCTTCGAGTAACTGCCCGCCGCACCTGATCGCCATCGCCCGGCACATGGGCGTCGAACTGAGCCTGGATGATTGGCAACGAATTGGCGAGGACGTGCCGCTGCTGGTCAATTGCATGCCAGCCGGCAAGTACCTGGGTGAAGGTTTCCATCGGGCCGGCGGTGTGCCCTCGGTCATGCACGAACTGCAAAAAGCCGGACGCCTGCACGAAGACTGCGCCACGGTCAGCGGCAGGACCATCGGCGAAATCGTCAGCAGCAGCCTGACCAGCAACGCCGACGTGATCCATCCCTTCGACACCCCGCTCAAGCACCGCGCCGGCTTCATCGTGCTCAGCGGCAATTTCTTCGACAGCGCGATCATGAAGATGTCGGTGGTGGGCGAAGCGTTTCGCAAGACCTACCTCTCCGAGCCCGGTGCCGAGAACAGTTTCGAAGCCCGGGCCATCGTGTTCGAAGGACCGGAGGATTACCACGCCCGCATCGACGATCCGGCGCTGGACATCGACGAGCGCTGCATCCTCGTGATTCGCGGTGTCGGCACCGTGGGCTACCCCGGCAGTGCCGAGGTGGTGAACATGGCCCCACCGGCCGCGCTGATCAAACAGGGCATCGACTCCCTGCCCTGCCTGGGCGACGGTCGCCAGAGCGGCACCTCGGCGAGCCCATCGATCCTCAACATGTCCCCTGAAGCAGCCGTGGGCGGCGGCCTGGCGTTGCTGCAAACCAACGACCGGCTGAAAGTGGACCTGAATACACGCACCGTGAACCTGCTGATCGACGACGAAGAGATGGCCCGGCGTCGACTCGAATGGACACCGAACATCCCACCGTCGCAAACGCCTTGGCAGGAACTGTACCGGCAACTGGTCGGGCAATTGTCCACCGGGGGCTGCCTGGAGCCTGCCACGTTGCATCTGCGCGTGATCGCCCGCAGTGGCGAGCCGCGTCATTCGCACTGAGTCCAAGCGGCCGATTGTTCACGTACGTTGAATTCAGATGCCAATCCAGAAGGATTTATTCCACGGGCATAAAGGAGAAAGATGCGCGCCAGGGGCCATCGCCCCTGGCGAATCTTTCACACCTACGGAGTCGATCCATGCCATTTGCCAACTACAAATTTCCCGAAGGAATCCTGGACCACGCCCGCAAGGAAGAGATCATCCATCGCACCACGGAAATGTTCGTCGAATACTTCGGCGAAGGGGTCCGTCCATTCACCATGGTCCTGGTCGAAGAGGTGGCAGACGGTGGCTGGGGGCGCGCCGATGAAACGCTGACGCTGGCGAAGATGGGGCTGCCTGCCAAAGGCCAATAATGCTGTTCGCTTAAGGTTTGTCTGGCCACAGGTTCATCGTTTTTCCTAAGTGAACAGCATTACCTTATATAGAAGAGATCGGGAAAGAAAAGTGAGAGGGGTGACCCTGTGCTAGAGCCACCCCTCGCCATGCCTCAGAAATCCACCGTGGCCGACAATTGCAATGTGCGTGGAGAACCTGGGGAGAAGGCGCCGTACGAGGCGACCCCCGACCAGTACTCGCGGTCAAAGACGTTCTGGACCGTGGCTCGGAAAGTCGTCGGTCGACCTTCGATCTTGGTGGCGTAGCGAGCGCCCGCATCGAAGCGGGTCCAGGCATCCAGCTCCTGGGTGTTGGCCTGGTTCACGTATTGGCTGCTGGTGTAGATCGCGCCACTGGTGAGGGTAAAGCCTTCCACCCACGGGGTGTCCCATTCGGCCCACAGGTTGGCTTGTACGTCTGGCACACCCACCGGCTTATTGCCACGGTTGGCCGCTGTGGCGGAATCCGTCAGCTCACCGTCGAGCAATGTCACGCCCCCCATCAAGCGTGTGCCGGGGGCCACTTCGCCGAACACGCTCAACTCCAGGCCACGGTTGCGCTGTTCAGCCTGCACAGAGAAAACGCTGTTCGCACCGATTTCGCCACTGGGCTTCTCGATCTGGAACAGCGCCAGGGTGGTCATGAACGTGCCGTGCTCGTACTTGACCCCAATCTCATGCTGCTTGGATTCATAAGGTGCAAACGTTTCGCCGGCATTGCTCGCGTTGCCTGGCGCGACGTCACCTTTACTCAGCCCCTCGACATAGTTGTAGTAGAGCGACACGTCCTCCCAGGGCTTGACCACCACGCCGACCAGCGGGGTCGTTGCGCTGTCGTCATAACGGGAACTGACCGAGCCGCTGGCATTGTAGTTGCGCGACTCGATATTTTGCCGACGCAGCCCCAGGGTCAGTTGCAGACGGTCATCCAGTACCGACAAGGTGTCGGTCAAGGCGAAGCCGGACAGCTGCGACTCGGAAACCCGCAGCACCTTGGGCGCATTGATGGCCGGCTTGGGCACGTCCACCGGGTGATAGATGTTCGAGCGGACCTCCGGCCCATTGTTGATCCCCCGGGACAGTTCATCCTGGTAAGTGGTCGCCATCAGCGTGGTCGTGTGGCTGACAGGGCCGGTGTCGAACACCCCACGAACCCCCACATCGGCTGTCGAACGGTCTACGTTGAATTTGTAATACCCCGGCGTGTTGCTGATATCGCCGGCGTTGTTGAGGATTCTTGGTACCTGGTCGGACATCCGCTTGACGTCCGAGCGACCACCGCCGGCGTGGGCAAACACCGTGACCGCGTCCGTCAGGTCGTATTCGCCACCCAGCAAGGCCGACTGCTCCTTGGTGTCCGACCAACCCCATTTCTGTGACGCATTGGTACGACCGTTGGGGGCGGATGGAATTTCAACGCCAGGCGCGACGGTGAAGGGCCGCGAGGCGCCGTCAAAGCTTTCTTTCTGGCTGATGAAGTCGAGGTTCAAGCGCAAACGCTCGCCCCGATAATCCAGAGCAATGGCACCGATGCCGAGCTCGCGCTCCTGGTCGTCGATAGCCGTGTCGCCACCCTGGAGGCTGCCGTTGAAGCGCACACCGAACTGGTTTTCCGAGCCGAATCGACGGCTGACATCCAGGTGCCCGCCCACGTGGGAATCGGACGCGTAGCTGCCGGTAAAGCGCGTCAGG
>NZ_JACNDD010000089.1:0-28056 GCF_017351395.1 Pseudomonas sp. FW305-28 | reverse complement strand
TTCTCCAGAAGGGCTCTATAGTCCAAATGTCGTTCGTAAGAGCGGCTTGGGTTTGGCGACTCAATGACAAATGGTAAGAAAGCCCTCAATCAAGCGGAGTTTGAAATGAATAGATACATGGCTCTTACCAGCAATGCCGACAATCAACCCCTCTTCGTCGATACCTCTGCGCCTTTGCACATCCTGCTCGACACGGCGGGTTATAGAATTCGCGCGGTCACCCAGCTTTTAGAGAACCTCGCCATGCGAGGGGACATTCCGAGTGATTCAGTGGTCCTCCAGGGCTTTGCACAGCTGTGCTGCATTCCTTTGAGGGATGGCTGCGACGTACTCGATGTCACAGCTCGGCGCTTGGATGCGGAGCCGGCCTCTCACAGGTAATGCCAGTCTAAGGATAAAACGACACAAAACCTGTGGGAGCAAAGCTTGCTCGCGATGGCGGCGGACCAGTCAATGGCGCTGTCGACTGGCTCACCCCAATCGCGAGCAAGCTTTGCTCCCACGGGTTTGGGGCTTAATTGACTGGCATTAGACTTTCACAGGGACCCATTTAGTCAGGGGGAAACGGGGACAGACCACGATTAGAGGCAGGCTGATTAAAGATGAACTCATGATCGTGGTCTGTTCCCAGTCTCCGCTCTAATCCACTCTTCAGACAGGTGAATGATTAGCCGCATGCCCAGGCTGCGCATGAAGATCGATGCCTAGCGCATGAATGACCTTGAGTACGGTATCGAATCTCGGTTTTGATCCGGGGGCGAACGCCTTGTACAAGCTTTCTCGTCCCATGCCGGAGTCTTTAGCGATCTGCGCCACGCCTCGGGCCTTGGCTACATAGCCGATCGCTCGGAGAAACTCCTCGCTGTCACCATCAGCCAACACCTGGGAAAGGTATTCACTGATCGCTTCGTCGCTATCGAGTAGTGCGGCCATGTCAAATGTCGTCAGGTGTTGGCTCATGCTCAAATCTTCTGCCAATTTTTTCGCTCGCCGGATATCAGCACTCGGTGAAGACTTGTTGCCCCCAGCGAGTAGCACGATGACCACTCCACTGCGCATGGTGAAATAGACCCGGTAGCCAGCGCCTACATCCACACGCAACTCTGAAACACCATCACCGATAGGTTTCACATCGCCCAGGTTACCGACTGCGCGCGATCAATGCCGTATCCCGTTGGATACTGAAAATCAAGGTACTGATGCTGGTCATCCCCCCGCATCCTCAATTCAGGGCGGGCGGGGGAAGAAATGGGAACAGATCAAGATCTGATGATGAGTGAACTCAAAACCGTGGTTTGTCCCCAGTCTT
The DNA here is from genome assembly GCF_017351395.1 of Pseudomonas sp. FW305-28. Lineage (NCBI taxonomy): Bacteria > Pseudomonadati > Pseudomonadota > Gammaproteobacteria > Pseudomonadales > Pseudomonadaceae > Pseudomonas > Pseudomonas sp. FW305-28. The sequence goes on along the minus strand of NZ_JACNDD010000089.1, from coordinate 26,747 downwards.
GGTTAATTCCTACTGCCTTAGCCGCTAATCATCATCGTCTGGCATGAGAGGCCCATCATAAATTTCCGCCAATCGAACCACAGCCTCGATGACATCTTCAGGTTTAGCTCGCCCTTGTATTCGCTTTAAAACGCTTTCGCACACAATGTGCCTTGAAGGTACCTTGGGGTTTAAGACGTTACCCAGTCCCTTCCGTGAAGTATTTTTAAATTCCTCATTTACTGCGGCTTCCAGATCACCCGGCCCGATTTCAATCTCAAATGGAAGCTTCTCGAAGGTGCCACCATCAATAATCTCGTCAATCACTGATGTATGCCAAACAATACCAACCTGCGGATCATTCTTATCAGTTACCCCCTCCCGCCCCACATAGATACCAGCAAGTATCGCGACATCGGTCGTAAATCGATAGGAGGCACCATTGACGATTACTTCTCCTTTCGGACTGTAGTAAAGGACAGGGGAACCAGACATACCGCTCTTCGATGCAGAATCAATAAGATATTTTGGTTGGCCGTTCCACCCCCTTTGCACGGAGGAAGCAATTGTCGCCCGCTTCCACACGGGCTGCGAGTAGTCATCCTGGAGATTGTGAGGATATCCAGGTATAAAAAGCTCTTCTGTCACCTCTACATTACCCAACCATTTATCTATAACGCTTTGACTCGGTACTAAATAACGTTGCACAGGGCAAAGGTCAGCAGGAATATTGGTGTTTCCAGTGTCCAGAAGCGAAACAACTACATCTTGAACCGTACCATCAAAATCATAGAGCTCCATTTTCAGATACGCCATAGGATCAAAAGGAATGGCTACCACGTCAACTCTTGGCCAGCCCGTTGGATGTATCAAGAAGAGCGCCTTATCCTCATCCATTAACGGTAGAACAACTGACATTCGTGAGGTTCCAAAATCACCACGACTAACCGCAATACTGACGACTATATTGTCGGGGATGGAGCTATGCGCGCTCAGAAATTTCAAATTATCGGGATGACGCCCCGTTAAATTGTGCCAGGCGGTCACGATATAAAATTTTCCATCGCGCTTGTATACCACCCCAGTACCGATAGCGAGCTTCGTTCTCTGAAATCGCATCGTCAAATGAACAACTGAGTTACTCACTGCGGCCATGCTCGCTCCTTGCGCCTTTGAATGGTCGCAAGACGATATCAACAAGCCATTACCACGCCAACAAAAAACTCAAAAACGAAAAAGCCCCTGAAATGTTCAACCATTTCAGGGGCTTAGTCGTATTCAATAATGGCGGAGAGATAGGGATTTGAACCCTAGGTACTGTCGCCAGTACAACGGATTTCGAATCCGTCCCGTTCGGCCACTCCGGCATCTCTCCAGTGGCGCGCATCATACCAGCACATTCGCCGGAAGCGAACCCCCGAGCGAAATTTTTTCCGTGCTATCAGATGCTTGCGTCGATTACAGCGGTACACCCAGGCGCTGGGCGACTTCTTCGTAGGCTTCGATGACGTCACCGAGGCCCTGGCGGAAGCGGTCCTTGTCCATCTTCTTCTTGGTGTCCTTGTCCCACAGGCGGCAGCCGTCCGGGCTGAATTCGTCGCCCAGGACGATGGAACCATCGCTGAACACGCCGAATTCAAGCTTGAAGTCCACCAGCAGCAGGCCGGCGTCGTCGAACAGCTTGGTCAGCACTTCATTGACCTTGAGGGACAATTCCTTCATGCGGGCCAGTTGCTCGGTGGTGCCCCAACCGAATGCCACGACGTGGGATTCGTTGATGAACGGGTCGCCCTTGGCGTCGTCCTTCAGGAACAGCTCGAAGGTGTAAGGGTTGAGCTTCATGCCCTCTTCCACGCCCAGGCGCTTGACCAGGCTGCCGGCGGCGTAGTTACGCACGACGCATTCGACCGGGATCATGTCCAGCTTCTTGACCAGGCATTCGTTGTCGCCCAGCAGCTTGTCGAACTGGGTCGGCACGCCGGCGGCTTCGAGTTTTTGCATGATGAAGGCGTTGAACTTGTTGTTCACCATGCCCTTGCGGTCCAGCTGTTCGATGCGCTTGCCGTCGAACGCCGAGGTGTCGTTGCGAAACAGCAGGATCAAGCGGTCAGCGTCGTCGGTCTTGTAAACCGACTTGGCTTTGCCGCGGTAGAGTTCTTCACGTTTTTCCATGATGGGCTCCGCTTGCTAAGTAGTGGGCTAGGCGATATGTCGCCAGTCGAGCCCTGAATCTTGATCGGCCAGTTGCAGCCAGTCCGGGTCGCACCCGAGGGTGTCGACGAAACATTGCCGGGCCAGCTGCGGCAGGTTGTTCTTGCTGCTCAGATGGGCCAGGACCAGGTGTTGCAGGCCTTGCCAGCCCAACTCGGCCACCAGGAACGCGGCCTGGTGGTTGTTCAAATGTCCGTGTTCCCCGCCGACCCGCTGCTTGAGGAAGTACGGGTAGTAACCACGGGCCAGCATGTCACGGCAGTGGTTGGACTCGATCATCAATGCATCGAGGTCCCGGTAACTGTCCATCACCCTGTTGCAGTACGACCCCAGGTCGGTCAACAACCCGAAACGTCGTTCACCATCGCTGAACACATATTGCGTCGGTTCCCGGGCATCGTGCGCCACACTGACCACGCTGATGTCCAGGCTACCGATACGCAGTTGCTCGCCACCGACCACGAAGCCGGCTGGCTCGATGGGCTTGCGCAGGCCTGCCAGTGTCCCACGACTCAGGTACACCGGCAGATTGTAGCGCCGAGACAGCAAACCCACGCCATGCACGTGGTCGGCATGTTCGTGGGTCACGAGTATCGCGCTCAGTTGCGCCGGGTGCACACCCAGGCGCAACAGGCGTTTCTCGGTTTCCCGCAGGGAGAAACCACAATCGACCAACACGTACGTACCAGCGCTGGCGACCAGCGTGCCGTTGCCCTGGCTACCGCTGCCGAGAACGGCGAAACGCATCGGATCAGCCCAGGTTATCCTGAATCACGCTCAATACCTTGCGGGCCACATCGGCCGGCGCCACGGTGTTGATGTTCTTCTCGACAGTGACCTGGACGCTTTCGCCGACCTTGCTCAGGCGAACCTGGTAACGCTCGGCGCGGGCTTCGATCTCTTCCTTGTCCGGCTTGCTGCCGAACAGGCCGCTGAAGAAGCCGGGCTTGTCGTCTTTCTTCTCGGCCTTCTCGGCGAGGTTGATGTAGTACAGGCCCAGGCTGCGGTTGATGTCCTCAACGCGCCACTCACCCTGTTCCAGCGCACGGCCAACGCTCGACCAGGCACGGTCCAGGTCGGAGCCGACGTTGAGCACCGGGTTGCCGCTGCCGTCTTCGCTCAGGCTGACGCGGCTCGGCGCATCGAATTCCTTGGACGCCAGCATCGAGACCGAACCGCCCTGCTCCGCGGTACGACTCATGCTGGCAAGCATGTCGTCCACCAGGGCAGCGTCGAGGCCGGTATTGACCGAACGGTTGGTGAAGGCCACGTCGGCGGTGCTGCCGGCAGGACGCTCGGCGCTGACCACGTAGATTTCACTGGTGTTGCGCTGCACGCCCGGCTCGATACGCACCCGCACGCGGGTTTCGCTGTCGGCCGCGACACCGGCGGCGCTCAGGCGCTTGGCCATGGCGGCGGACAGTTCATCGGAGCGCTGCCAGGTGGTGGTGAACTCGCCGGTTTGCGGGCGCTGTTCGTCCAGGCGGAAACCGTTGTCCTGGAAGAACTGGATCGCCACCGGCCAGACTTCGGCTGGCGGATGCTGGCCCATGACCCAGCTGGAATCGCCACTCTTCTGCAGGGTGTAGTCGCTGGCGTCGGCCACGGCCGACAGCGGCTGCGGACGTGGAACGATGTACTCGCCCTTGACGCTGTCGTCCGCGACGTTGCGCGGAATCGGCAGCAGCGGATCCAGGCGCTTGGCGATGTTGACGTCTTGCGGCAGTTGCATCGGTGCAGTCTGTTGCGCTTGCAGGTAATCGCTACCACGGTCGCGGAAGTAACCTTCCGGCCCCCAGATCCATCCGCAGCCGCTGGTGCTGGAGATAATCAAGGCAAGTGCGGAAAGTCCGGCCATTCGCTTCATGCGTTGTACTTCCTCAATTAAACCAGGACGCCGGACTGGCGCAGGGCCTGCCGCAGCGGTTCGTGACAGGGGGTGCTCAGCCAGGTCAGTGGCAAGCGGATGCCTTCGTGCATCAGGCCCATTTCGACCAAGGCCCACTTCACCGGAATCGGGTTGGCCTCGATGAACAGGTCCTTGTGCAACGGCATCAGTTTTTCGTTGATGGCCCGTGCGGTCTCGGCGTCGCCCTTGAGCGCGGCCTCGCACAGGTCGGCCATTTCGCGCGGGGCAACGTTGGCGGTGACGGAGATGTTGCCCTTGCCACCCAGCAGGATCAGCTCGACCGCTGTCGGATCATCCCCGGACAGCACGATGAAGTCCTTGCTCACGCCATCGAGGATGGCCTTGGCGCGCTTCATGTCGCCGGTGGCTTCCTTGATGCCGATGATGTTCGGCACGGTGGACAGGCGGATCACGGTCTCGGCCTGCATGTCGCAGGAGGTGCGGCCGGGAACGTTATAGAGAATCTGCGGGATGTCGACGGCTTCGGCAATGTGCTTGAAGTGCTGGTACAGGCCTTCCTGGGTCGGCTTGTTGTAGTACGGGACGACCAGCAGGCAGGCGTCGGCACCGGCTTCCTTGGCGTTGCGGGTCAGCTCGACGGCTTCGCGAGTCGAGTTGGCGCCAGTACCGGCGATGACGGGGATGCGACCGTTGACCTGCTTGACCACGGCACGGATGACTTCGATGTGCTCATTGACGTCGAGGGTTGCCGACTCGCCGGTGGTACCGACGGCGACAATGGCATGGGTGCCGTTCTCAAGGTGGAAGTCCACGAGTTTGCTGAGGCTGGCCCAGTCAAGATGCCCTTGTGCATCCATGGGTGTGACCAGTGCCACCATACTGCCCGCAATCATGAAACCGCTCCTGCCGGAAAAAGAGAGCGGTAATGGTACTGGCGCCAAGATGCTTGTACAAGCGAACTACCATTCCCCTGGGCGATGGTTTTCGCTACCCTTCAGGCTTTGATCGGTACCGACAAGCTCATACGCCGGTTTCCAGCCTCCGTTTTCGACGCCACAAGCCCCGATCCCGGGTTTGTCCTGGTGCATTCCCGCTGTCGCGGAATGCAGCGCAACCCCGGACAAAAGGCTTGAGCCGTTCGTTTTCCCGGGCCGGGCGCTGTGTCGAGCGGCAAAGGTACCGACCGCTCATCGCTTTAGGAATGCTGCATGTCCACCCCCACAGTCCGCGAACAATTCCTTGTTATCAGTGCCCTTGGCGCCAACCCCATGGAGCTGACTAACGTCCTGTGCCGCGCCAGCCATGAAAATCGCTGCGCCGTCGTAACCTCACGCCTGACCCGTCATGGCGAATGCAGTGCACTCGTGCTGGAGATCTCCGGCAGCTGGGACGCCCTGGCGCGCCTGGAAGGCGGCCTGCCGGTGCTGGCCAAGAAGCATGCCTTTACCGTCAACGTCGTGCGCAGCGCCGCCCTGGAGAACCGTCCACAGGCCCTGCCCTACGTGGCCTACGTGAGCTCGGCCTACCGTCCGGACATCATCAACGAGCTGTGCCAGTTCTTCATGGACCATCACGTCGAGCTGGAAAACCTGACCTGCGACACCTACCAGGCCCCGCAGACCGGCGGCACCATGCTCAACGCCACGTTCACCGTGACCCTGCCCGCCGGCACCCAGATCAGTTGGCTGCGCGATCAGTTCCTGGACTTCGCCGATGCGATGAACCTGGATGCCCTGATCGAACCGTGGCGCCCACAAAACCCAATGTAAGGAAGCGTTCATGGCCGTTGCCGTCGACCAGCCGGTTACCGATTTCCAGGCGCCCGCCACCAGCGGGCAGACCATCAGCCTCGCCGCCCTCAAGGGCAAGCAGGTGGTGATCTATTTCTACCCCAAGGACAGCACTCCCGGTTGCACCACCGAAGGCCAGGGCTTTCGCGATCAGTACGCGCAATTCCAGGCTGCCAACACCGAAGTGTTCGGCGTCTCCCGGGACAGCCTCAAGTCCCACGAGAACTTCAAGTGCAAGCAGGAGTTCCCGTTCGAACTGATCAGCGACAAGGACGAGGCGGTCTGCCAGCTGTTCGACGTGATCAAGCTGAAAAAGCTCTACGGCAAGGAATACCTGGGCGTTGACCGCAGCACCTTCCTGATCGACAAGAACGGCGTGCTGCGCCAGGAATGGCGTGGCGTGAAGGTGCCGGGGCATGTGGATGCGGTGTTGGCCGCGGCCCAGGCGCTCAACAAGGGCTGAAACTTTCGCTGCCTTTACTGGCGCTATCGCGAGCAAGCTCGCTCCCACACGGGATTAGTGGTGTTACTCAATCCAGTGTGGGAGCGAGCTTGCTCGCGATGAGGCCATCCGCCTCACCCCATCAGTCAAAGCTACAACAACGGCGCGACAACCGGCTCCTTGCTCGGCCACGCATCCAGCACCGCCTTGAACAGCGTCGCCAGGGGAATCGCAAAGAACACCCCCCAGAACCCCCACAGCCCGCCAAACAGCAGCACCGCACAGATGATCGCCACCGGATGCAGGTTCACCGCCTCGGAGAACAGCAGCGGGACCAGCACGTTGCCGTCCAGGGTCTGGATGATCCCGTAGACCGCCATCAGGTAGATGAACTGATCGCTCCAGCCCCACTGGAACAGCGCAATCAAGGCCACCGGCACGGTCACCACCACGGTGCCGACGTAAGGCACCACCACTGAAATGCCCACCAGCAGCGCCAGCAGGGCGGCGTAATTGAGCCCCATGGTCACGAAACCGATATAGGTCACGCCGCCGCAGATGAAAATCTCGATGACTTTTCCGCGAATATAATTGGCGATCTGCCGATTCATCTCCTGGGCCACTCGGGTGATCAGCGCCCGCTCACGAGGCAGGTAGCCACGCACCCAACGCCCGATCATTTCCCGGTCCTTGAGGAAGAAGAACACCAGGATCGGTACCAGCACCAGGTAGATCATGATGTTGACCAGAAGCGGCAGGCTGGACAGCGAGAACGTCAGCGCCCATTGGCCGAACTTGCCAATCTCGCCGCGCACCACTTCGATGGTCTGCAACACCTGCTCATCGGACACCAGGTGCGGATAACGCTCAGGCAGCAGCAATAGCAGGGATTGCCACTTGGCGAGCATCCCCGGCAACTCGTTGAACAAGGTCACTAACTGGTGCCAGAGCAACGGCACGATTACCACGATAAACACCACCAGCACGCCCATGAACAGGGCAAACACCAGCCCGACTGCCGCAGTGCCGGGCAGCCGCAAGCGCTCCAGCGTCGTGACCAGCCCCTGCATGAGATACGCCAGCACCATTCCCGCCAGCACCGGCGCCAACATGCCGCCCAAGGTAAGCACGGCGGTAAACGCCAGGAACAGCAGCACTGCCAGAACCACCGCCTCTTCATCGGAGAAGTAGCGCTGAATCCAATCGCGTAGCACTTTGAACATTAAAAATCCTTAAGAGACGCTATCGGTTTTTTTCAGGCCTTTTTCAGCCAGTAACGGTAGACGCCGTTTTCGTCTTCTTCACGCAGCAGCGTATGACCGGCCAATCGGGCGAAGGTGCGAAAGTCACGTTGCGAGCCCGCATCCGTGGCGATGACCTTGAGCACACTGCCGCTGGCCAGGCGGTTGAGTTCCAGCTTGGCCTTGAGCAACGGCAACGGACAATTCAGGCCGCTGGCGTCCAGTTCGGCATCGTGGGCTACAGCATCAGTCATGGGTTCGCTCCGCGGCAGGTCGTTGAGCGGCCTAGAATATCTGGTCCCGAGCCCGGTGTCCGGCTACAGTAGGGTCTTTGTCAACTAAGGCTTCGTGCATGACATTTCTGCGCCCCACCCTGCTGACGCTCGCTTGCCTGCTTGCCTCACCGGGCTTCGCCGACGACTTGCCGTCACTTGGCGATGCCAGTTCTGCCATCGTCTCGCCAGAACAGGAGCACCAACTGGGCCGCGCCTGGCTGGCCCTGCTGCGCAGCCAGGTTTCACAGCTCAACGATCCACAGCTCAAGGACTACGTCGAAACCAGCGTCTACAAGCTGGTGGAAACCAGCCAGGTCAACGACCGGCGCCTGGAATTCATCCTGATCAACAGCCCGCAGCTCAACGCCTTCGCCGCACCGGGCGGCATCGTCGGGGTCAACGGCGGCCTGTTCCTCAACGCACAGACCGAAGGCGAATACGCTTCGGTCATGGCCCACGAACTGGCGCACTTGTCACAGCGCCACTTCGCCCGCGGCGTCGAAGCCCAGCAACGCATGCAGGTGCCGATGATGGCGGCACTGCTGGCTGGCATCGTGATTGCCGCCGCCGGTGGCGGTGACGCCGGGATCGCGGCCATCGCCGGAACCCAGGCCGCCGCCATTCAGGAACAACGGCGCTTCTCGCGCCAGAACGAACAGGAAGCCGATCGCATCGGTATCCAGAACCTCGAGAAGGCCGGCTACGACCCGCGGTCCATGCCAACCATGTTCGAGCGCCTGATGCGCCAGTACCGGTTCGACGCCAGGCCGCCGGAATTCCTGCTGACTCACCCGGTGACCGAATCGCGGATCGCCGATACCCGCAACCGCGCCGAACAGGCCAAGCCGGGCGGCATCGAAGACAGTGTGCGCTATCAACTGATTCGCGCGCGGGTCCAGCTGACCTACGAAGAAACCCCGGGCCTGGGCGCCAAGCGCTTCCGGGCACAGCTGGATGAGAACCCGAAGAACGACGTGGCCCGCTATGGCCTGGCGATCGCGCAAATCAAGGGCGGCCAGTTGAATGACGCACGGGAGAATCTCAAGCCGTTGCTGGCCAAATCGCCCAACGAGATCATCTACAACCTCGCCCAGGTGGACCTGGACATCACCAGCAACAAACTGGCCGACGCTCAATCCCGCGTCGACCGGATGCTGAGCCAGTACCCCGGCAACTATCCGCTGAACCAGGTACGCGTCGACCTGCTGCTCAAGCAGAACCGCCCCGCCGATGCCGAGAAAGCCCTGGAAACCTTGCTCAAGTCGCGCCCGGACGATCCGGACGTCTGGTACATGGTGGCCGAGACCCGCGGGCTGTCAGGCAACATCATTGGCCTGCATCAGGCCCGTGCCGAGTACTTCGCCCTGGTGGGCGACTACCGTCAGGCCATTCAACAACTGGACTTCGCCAAACGACGCGCCGGCACCAACTTCCCCCTGTCGTCGCGCATCGATGCCCGCCAGCGGGAACTCATGGAGCAGGAACGCATGGTCAAGGACATGATGGGCTGAGCATTCGCCAGGCATAAAAAAACCGCCTCTTTCGAGGCGGTTTTTTTCAGCGGCTAACCGATCATTCGGCCAGCTTGAAGGTGATGAAGCTCGCACGCCCCTGGCGCAGGACTCGCATCGACACTGAACGATTCTTCGGCAATGCCTTGGCAATGTCGGTGAATTCCTTGGCCGAACCGATGGCCTGGTTGTTCAGGTGCGTGATGATGTCGCCCGGCTGGAGACCGATCAACGCGGCAGGACCGTCCTGCACTTCCTTGATCACCACACCGCCCTGGAGCTCCAGGGTGCGCTTCTGCTCTTCGGTCAGCTCGGCCACCGCCACGCCCAGGCGGTTGCTGCTGCGCTCGACGCCGGACTTGGGCAGCGAATCCAGCTCCTTGCCCTCTTCAGGAATGGCGCCGACGGTCAACTCGACATTCTTGCGCTTGCCCTCGCGAATCACTTCCAGATTGGCCTTGGCGCCAGCCTTGAGGGCTCCCACCAGGTGCGGCAGGTCGGCGGACATGACGATCGGCTGACCATTCATGCTCAGGATCACGTCACCCACTTGCAGACCGCCCTTGGCAGCCGGGCCACCTTCCTGGATCTGCGCCACCAGCGCACCGGCGGGTTTATCCAGCCCGAACGACTCGGCCAGGTCCTTGTTCACTTCCTGGATCACCACACCCAACCAGCCACGGCTGACCTTGCCTTCGCTCTTCAGTTGGTTGGACACGTCCATGGCAACGTCGATCGGAATCGCGAAGGACACGCCCATGAAGCCGCCCGAACGGGTGTAGATCTGGGAATTGATGCCGACCACTTCACCGTTGAGGTTGAACAGCGGGCCACCGGAGTTACCCGGGTTGATCGGTACGTCGGTCTGGATGAACGGCACGTAGTTTTCGTTCGGCAGGCTGCGCCCGATGGCGCTGACAATACCCTGGGTCACGGTGTGGTCGAAGCCGAACGGCGAACCGATGGCAACGACCCATTGGCCGGCTTTCAGGTCCTGGGATTTGCCCAGCTTGAGCACCGGCAGGTCCTTGCCCTCGATTTTCAACAGCGCCACGTCGGAACGTGGGTCGGTGCCGATCAGCTTGGCCTTGAGCTCGCTGCGGTCGGCCAGGCGAACCAGGATTTCGTCGGCATCGGCGATCACATGGTTGTTGGTCAGGATGTAGCCATCAGGTGAAATGATGAAGCCCGACCCCAGGGACTGGGCTTCGCGCTGACGACCACCGCCGGGTGAACGGGGCTGTTGTGGCATGCCACGCTCGAAGAACTCCCGCAGCATCGGCGGCAAGCCTTCCAGGTCCGGCATCTGCTGGTCCGATACACGACGATCCGGCAGCTTCTGGGTCGTGCTGATGTTCACCACGGCGGGTGAAGCCTGCTCGACCAGTTGTGTGAAGTCAGGCAATTCGACCGCCACGGCAGGAACGGCCTGGCCGAGCACAAGCACGGTGGCAAAAATGGAGAGATAGGTTTTCAAGCGTGGTATCGACATACGGCTCCCGTTACGACGAGCATGGTTAAGCGATATGGAGCAAGGAATACCAGGGAAAGATACGCCGGTATTTTTGTTCCGGGAACAGACAAGGCCAGAGCCGAGCGGCTCTGACCTATAGAAAAAAAGCTGGGGTTTTGCAAATGAAAATGCTGACAGGAAGTTTCGGCATTTCGATCAAGCCCTGGCGTCATCAGCCTCTCGCACAATCGAACCACCCGCGCCGTCAGCCGGCTATTGAGTCGCAGTGACGTCGGAGCGCATGGAAAGCGCGATCCGTTCCGCCGTACCGATAGGAATCTCGCCGACCACCGTGACCATCATTTCGCCTTGTGGCGTGGTGAGCCTGCGGGAGACGGCAGCCGTCGGACCGAGTTGAGTACGGGTATCGGTGGCGTTGGCACCGTTCAACGGCTCCAGGAACACCGAGAAGCGCGCCAAGCCATCGTCGTACATCAAGCTGCTGACCTGGATCTGGGTGTCCGGGTCCTTGCGCATGGCACTGCTGGTCAGTTCAAAGCCGGGCGGCAACCAGTCCGAGTGCCAGGCGGCTTTCACCGCAACGGCCTTGCCGGGTTCCTGCGCGACAGCCTTGCATTCGGCGCTGGCTTGCAGGTCACCGTCCGTGGGCACGGCGACGTTCAGGCGAGTGAACTGGAAACGTTCGAGCAACTGGCCCTTGTCGTTGAGCAACAAGGACTTGAGCGGCAGGCCGGTCTCTTTGTCCAGGTGCAGCTCGAAGCCATAACGATGCTGGTCCTTGGGCGTCAACGCCACGATGACCGCTTGACGCCCGGCCACGCGCGACTTGCCTATGACGGCAAGGTCATACCAATTCTTGAGTTTTTGCGGATCGAGCGCACGTGAAGTGCCGTCCGGCGTATTGCCCAACCCCGCGATCAAGGAGCCGCTGACGCATTGAGTATGCCCATCAATGCGCAGGACTTCCTGTGCCGAGCCGTCGAGCTGGAGTAACCGCTCGCGGACCTTGCCATCCTGGACGCGATGCCAGATGTTATGCGTAGAAAAACTACCGTTGCGCTCGTAAACGAAAGTGCCCTGGAAGCTCTGCTGTTGCTCGGCTTGACTCAGGCGACTCAACCAGTCCTGAGCCTCATCGGCATGGGCTGGAATCGCACACCAGCCACCAAGCAGAAGCGTGAATAGAGGTATGGCGCGCAATGGTTTTCCTTATTAACGGTTTTCCAGGCTGGCGGCACGGGCGTAAGGCAGCGCGCTTTCGGTACCTTTCAAGGCAGCTTGCTGGGCATGCTGACGCAGGTAGTTGGGCAGACGCTGATCATGCCAGCCAGGCTGGCCTTGCAGCACACCGTTGACCATCGGGCCTGCGGTTTCCGAACCTTCGCTGTAGCCGGCCAATACCGCTGGGCCCTTGACCTGTGGAGCGACCAAGCCAGGCTGGTTGGACTGCTGCGCCATTTGCACGCCGGCAATCTCATCCTGGTTGTACAGGCGCACACCGGCCAGTACGGCAACGGTGACCGACGCGGCTACCGCCAGACGTCCCAGGCTACGCCATGGTCCGCGTGAAGCTTTTGCCGGTACGGCTTCGTCAGCCAATGCAGCAGAAACGGCCGCAGCGATGTCCAGGCGTGGAAGCAGCAAATCCTTGTGCATGACAGCCCGGGCGATCTGGTAACGAGCCCAGGTCTCACGTGTTTCAACATCGTCGAAGGCATTCAATACCCGACGCAATTCAAGTTCGTCCGCTTCGTTGTCCATAACTGCGGACAGCGATTCCTGCAGGGCTTCACGACTCATGGCGTTCCTCTCTTGGCTGTCGCCGCTGTCTCTAGTTTTCCTGCAACAAGGGTTGCAGGGCTTTATCGATGGCCTCCCGAGCGCGGAAAATCCGGGAGCGCACGGTGCCCACAGGACATTGCATGACGCTCGCAATGTCTTCGTAACTCAGACCGTCGAACTCACGTAAAGTTAAAGCCGTACGCAAATCTTCAGGCAATTGCTGGATGGTTCGATGGACGGTGCCTTCAATCTCATCCCGCAGCAACGCACGTTCCGGTGATTCGAGATCCTTGAGGCCATGATCGCCATCATAGAACTCGGCATCTTCAGAACTTACATCGCTATCCGGCGGCCGGCGGCCGCGTGAAACCAGATAGTTTTTCGCCGTGTTGATGGCGATGCGGTAAAGCCACGTATAAAACGCGCTGTCCCCGCGGAAATTACCAAGTGCGCGGTAGGCCTTGATGAAGGCTTCCTGAGCAACATCCTGCGCTTCATGGGTGTCGTGCACGAAACGCACGATCAACCCGAGAATTTTGTGCTGGTATTTCAGCACCAGCAGATCGAAAGCTCGCTTGTCGCCGCGTTGGACCCGCTCGACCAGCTGCTGATCCTCTTCCTGGGTTAGCATGAACACTCCTCGATAAGCTCGAAGGAGGCTTGCATTACTAATTGACCGGGCTTGCAAACATAGACTCGGGCTTTTCGCAAAAGTTCTCCCCCTTCCAAGCAAGTTTCCGGCGCGCTCTGATCTCGGCACGCACGAAAAACGCAGCAGGAGATTCCCCGGCTGCGCGAATAATCTGTCATCGGGTCTGTCGGCAGAGATTTCAATCGAAATATTGCACCAACCCGACGCTGCTCCCTTTTGCAGACAACCGTCTATTGAACGTAGGCGCTTGGCAAAAGTTCCCGCTATTTACATCGCCATGAACTGAATTTCAGGCAACCATGCCGCGATAAACAGCGTTCTGTCCTCGAAACGGCCGCCTTTGTCGACTCAAAGCCAAAAGGATGATCCGACGAAGCGTGTCGCTTTCCTGTCACACTGGTTTCACATTGCCATGAAGGCCCGGCTATTGTGCCGATCCCCCCCTCTATATACTAGTGGGCTGCGTGGCTGCCCGACCCGTTGAAGCGGTGTCTGGCGCCAACCCCGACCCGGGTCGCCTTGAGCGGAAACCATTCGAATGAGCCAACAGTTTCAACACGATGTTCTGGTAATCGGCAGCGGAGCCGCCGGATTGAGCCTGGCGCTGACCTTGCCTGCGCATTTGCGCATCGCAGTGCTGAGCAAGGGCGACCTGGCCAACGGTTCGACCTTCTGGGCCCAGGGCGGTGTCGCCGCCGTGCTGGACGATACCGACACCATTGAATCCCATGTCGACGACACCCTCAACGCCGGCGGTGGCCTTTGCGATCCGCAAGCGGTGCGTTTCACCGTCGAGCACAGCCGGGAAGCCATCCAGTGGCTGATCGACCAGGGCGTGCCGTTTACCCGTGACGAACAATCGGGCACCGAAGACGGCGGTTTCGAGTTCCATCTGACCCGCGAAGGCGGCCACAGCCATCGGCGCATCATCCACGCGGCCGACGCCACGGGCGCGGCGATCTTCAAGACCCTGCTCGCCCAGGCGCGACTACGGCCGAACATCGAATTGCTGGAACAGCGCGTCGCGGTCGACCTGATCACCGAAAAACGCCTGGGCCTGGACGGTGACCGCTGCCTCGGCGCCTACGTGCTCAATCGCGGCACCGGCGAAGTCGACACCTACGGCGCGCGCTTCGTCGTCCTGGCGTCCGGTGGCGCGGCGAAAGTCTACCTGTATACCAGCAACCCCGACGGCGCCTGCGGCGACGGCATCGCCATGGCCTGGCGTTCGGGTTGCCGGGTGGCGAACCTGGAGTTCAACCAGTTCCACCCCACCTGCCTCTATCACCCGCTGGCCAAGAGCTTCCTGGTGACCGAGGCCCTGCGTGGCGAAGGGGCCCATTTGAAGCTCCCCAACGGCGAACGCTTCATGCAACGTTTCGATCCGCGTGCCGAACTGGCGCCGCGTGACATCGTCGCCCGGGCCATCGACCACGAAATGAAGCGCCTGGGTATCGATTGCGTCTATCTGGACATCAGCCACAAGCCTGAAGCCTTCATCAAGAGCCACTTCCCGACGGTGTACGAGCGCTGCCTGGAGTTTTCCATCGACATCACCAAGCAACCGATCCCGGTGGTGCCGGCGGCGCACTATACCTGCGGTGGCGTGATGGTCGACCAACACGGCCGCACCGACGTGCCTGGCCTGTATGCCATTGGCGAAACCAGCTTCACCGGCCTGCACGGCGCCAATCGCATGGCCAGCAATTCGCTGCTGGAATGTTTCGTCTACGCCCGCTCGGCGGCGGCAGACATCCTCGAGCAATTGCCGCAGATCGCCATTCCGGCCGCCCTGCCCTCGTGGGACGCCAGCCAGGTCACCGACTCGGACGAAGACGTGATCATTGCCCACAACTGGGATGAACTGCGGCGCTTCATGTGGGACTACGTGGGCATCGTGCGCACCAACAAGCGCCTGCAGCGGGCACAACACCGGGTGCGCTTGCTGCTGGATGAGATCGACGAGTTCTACAGCAACTACAAAGTCAGCCGCGACCTGATCGAACTGCGCAACCTGGCCCAGGTGGCGGAACTGATGATTCGCTCGGCCATGGAACGCAAGGAAAGCCGGGGGCTGCATTACACCCTCGACTACCCGAACCTGCTGCCCGAGGCACTGGACACTATCCTGGTGCCGCCCACCTACGCCGACTGAACCTGAGCCGCACCCGCAGGCGCCGATGGACATCCGGCGCCAGCGCGTCGCGGAGCACGCACAGGGATCGGACCCGCCGCTCACCCTGCAATCGGAAACGCAGCACGATGATCAGCGGCAGCGCCAGGCTATCGGGGCGCAACTGCACAGCCCGCCAGCCATCGGCCCGGCTCCAGAGCTGCCAGCCCGCGGCATTGCGACGCAACCCGCAAAAGGCCCGGCGATGGGTCAGCACGACATGTCGGGGGATCACCCAGACGCCATGGGCCAGGCACACGATAATGCCAAGCGCGGCGCACCAGGACGCGATGGACAACAGCAACAACGAACCCAGGGCGAACACCTGGGCCAGCAGATAGGCCGCCAGCAGTTGCCCAGAGGCCTGCCAGCGGCATTCGAAGTCATTACTTGGGTTGGACACGGTCCAGGATCATCCGGACCATGCGCTGCAACTCGGGGTCTTCGGATTCGCTGCGCTCCATGAACCAGCCGAACATGTCCTGATCCTCGCATTCGAGCAGGCGGACATAGCACGCACGGTCCACTTCATTGAGATGGGGGTAAACCTCTTTCACGAACGGCACCAGCAACACGTCCAGTTCAAGCATGCCGCGGCGGCTGTGCCAGTAGAGGCGATTCAGTTCAACATCTTCGACCATGGAGCGCTCCTCAAATAGAGCGCAAGTATACAGGCCTCGCCACAGCGCAACAGACGGCTTTGGTCTGGCACCACCGATCCTTTGTGAACTACCCATTTCAAGGGCGTCCCCTTATGATGTCTACCAGACTTTTTACCCTGCGATGACCCATGGCTGATTTCGCTTTTTTCTGCACCCTGTCCCACGAAGGCGTCCTCGCGGTCCGCGGCGTGGATGCCAGCAAATTCCTGCAAGGCCAATTGACCTGCAACCTCGACTACCTCAGCGACAGCCGGGCCAGCCTCGGCGCCCGCTGCACGCAGAAAGGCCGGATGCAATCGAGCTTCCGCATCCTGCTCGAAGGCGACGGTGTGTTGATGGCCATGGCCACCGAACTGCTCGAACCGCAATTGGCGGACCTGAAAAAATACGCCGTGTTCTCCAAATCCAAGCTCACCGACGAAAGCGCCGCCTGGGTTCGCTTCGGCCTGGAAAATGCCGACAATGCCCTGGCTGGCCTGGGCCTCGAACTGCCGAGCGACACCGACAGCGTGGTGCGCCATGAAGCCTTGATCGCCATCCGCGTTTCTCCCGGCCGCGCCGAGCTGTGGGCCCCCGCCGAACAGGCACAGGCACTGCGAACCCGCCTGGGCGCCGAACTGGCCGAGGCGGACCTGAACCCCTGGCTGCTGGGCCAGGTCCGTGCCGGGATCGGCCAGGTCATGCCGACCACCCGCGAACTGTTCATCCCGCAGATGCTCAACCTGCAAGCCGTCGGCGGCGTCAGCTTCAAGAAAGGCTGCTACACCGGCCAGGAAATCGTCGCCCGCATGCAATACCTGGGCAAGCTCAAGCGGCGCCTGTATCGCCTGCAACTGGACGCCAGCGAACTGCCGGAACCTGGCACGGCGCTGTTCTCCCCCACTCATGGCAGTTCCATCGGCGAAGTGGTGATTGCCGCCCGCGGCGAAGGAAACATTGAACTGCTGGCGGTATTACAGGCCGAAGCTGCAGAAGATAACAATCTGCACCTCGGTGCCTTGGAAGGCCCTCGCCTTCAATTGTTGGACCTGCCTTACGAACTGGACCGCGACCGCGAAATCCAGCGCTGATCGCAGCATTTGTCGCAACACCCTAGAGAACCGAAATGAGCGATTTGGCGGATAAGGTCCAACGGGATTTGGTGCAGGCCATCGATAACGATGACCTGGTTCTGCCAACATTACCGGAAGTGGCCATGCAGATTCGCCGGGCCGCCGAAGACCCGGAAATCAGCGTCAGCAACCTGAGCAAAGTGATCGGCCGCGATACAGCCCTTTCGGCACGCCTGATAAAAGTGGTCAACAGCCCGCTGTTGCGCGCCACCCAGGAAGTCACTGACCTGCACACGGCCATCACTCGACTGGGCGTCAACTACAGCAGCAACTTGGCCATTGGCCTGGTGATGGAGCAGATTTTCCATGCCCGTTCCGAGGTGGTGGAACTGAAGATGCGCGAAGTCTGGCGCAAAAGCCTGGAGATCGCCGGCGTCAGCTATGCGTTGTGTCGCGGCTACACCCAACTCAAGCCCGACCAGGCCGCGTTGGGTGGGCTGGTGCATCAGATCGGCGTGCTGCCGATCCTCACGTATGCACAGGACAATAATGAGTTACTGTCGGATCCGGTGAGCCTCAACCATGTCATCGAAACAATTCACCCGGTGCTGGGGGACAAGTTACTCAGCGTCTGGGAATTTCCGGAGCGGCTGGTGAAGCTGCCGGGGTTGTATCTGGATTTCAACCGCGACTCCAAGCAAATCGATTATGTCGACCTGGTGCAGGTCGCTGCGCTGTATTGCTACAAGGACACCGACCATCCTCTGAGCAAGATTGATGTATTCGGCGTCCCAGCCTTCAAGAAACTGGGCATCGACCCGGAGAACAAGGCCCGGTGCGCGGATATCGAAGAAGCGCGGTCGATGTTTTATTAGAGACGTCTGAGGCCATGTAGACGTCTCCGAGCATGCTGTGGTCAGCAGATGCTTTTGTGGCGAGGGAGCTTGCTCCCGCTCGACTGCGCAGCAGGCGCAAGGCTTTTAGCGCCGCGCGCAACCCAGCGGGAGCAAGCTCCCTCGCCACAACGGCGTTCTGCTCTGGCTCAGTCTGATCCAGGAATAAAGCTCACCCGCACCTTCAGCCCGCGCTCCTGCCCGTCATGCAAGGTGATCTGCGCCAGATGCGCGCGGCAGATTTCGCCGACGATCGCCAACCCCAGCCCGGAACCGGCCACTTGCTGGTTGCGTCGATAGAAGCGCTCGAACACCCGGTCCCGCTCATGCAACGGAATGCCTGGCCCGTCGTCCTCGACTTCCAGGACCGCCGGTGGGGTGACCCGCAGGATCACGTTGCCGCCGGACGGTGTGTGGGCCAGGGCGTTGTCCACCAGATTGCTCAACAGCTCGTTCAACAAGGTCGGCTCGCCCCGCAGCCATACCGGCTCGTCGGCTTCCAGGGCCAGTGCCACGCCTCGGGCATGGGCCAGCGGGGCCATGGCCATGCCCAGCTCACGGGCCAACTGGCTGAGATCGAGCAACTGTGCGCCGCCCTCGGCAATGGCCCGGGCGCCATTTTCCACCCGCGCCAGGGACAGCAACTGGTTGGCCAGGTGGGTCAATCGATCGGTCCCCTGAGCCGCGGTTTCCAGGGTTTCACGCCAGGTCGCCGGCTCGCTGGCGCGCAACCCCAGCTCCAGGCGCGCCTTGAGCGCGGCCAGCGGTGTACGCAGTTCATGGGCGGCATCGGCGATGAACTGAGCCTGACGCTCGAACTGCCCGCGCAGGCGTTCGGTGAAATGGTTGAGGGCCCGCACCAGCGGCCATAATTCGTGCTGCACCTCCACCAGCGGCAACGGCCGCAGATCGTCCGGCTGGCGCTCCTCCACCGCCGTGCGCAAGCGCTCCAACGGGCGCAACGCCGCACTGACCGCAAACCACACCAACAGCAGCGCGCCCACGGCCAGCATGCCCAGGCGCAACAGCGTGTCGGCCATCAGGCCACGGGCCATGCTGACCCGCGCCTCTTCGGTCTCGGCCACGCGAATTTCCGCCATGCCATTCATGTTCGGCTCGCTCACCGCCTTGAGCAGGCTCACCACCCGCACGCTCTGCCCCTGGTATTGGGCGTTATAGAAGCGCGCCAGCGCCGGGTAATCGTCCGTGCGGGGTGTTCCGGGCGGCGGGCCGGGAAGGTTTTCGTAGCCGGAAATCAACTTCTTGTCGATGTCATTGACTTGGTAATAAATGCGTCCGGCACTGTCGTAGGCAAAGGTGTCCAGGGCCACGTAGGGCACATCTGCGCTGAGGCTGCCGTCGCGCTGGGACAGGCCTGCGGCGATGGTCCGGGCCGAGGCCAGCAGGGTCCGGTCATAGGCGGTGTCCGCCGCTTCGCGGCCGTTCCAGTAGGCGCTCAGGCCGCTGGCGAGCATCAGCACCACCAGCAGCAACGCCAGGTTCCAGAGCAGCCGCCAGCGCAGGCTGTCGGGCTTATGCATTGCGGTTTTCCAGCAGGTAGCCCAAGCCGCGGAACGTCACGATCGCGACCGCATGGCCGTCGAGTTTCTTGCGCAGGCGATGGACGTAGATTTCGATGGCGTCCGGGCTGGCTTCTTCGTCCAGGCCGAACACCTGGGCCGCCAGTTGCTCCTTGCTCATCACCCGCCCCGGTCGGGCAATCAACGCTTCCAGCACCGCTTGCTCACGGGATGTCAGGGTCAGCAATTCATCGTCGAGGGTAAAACGGCGGGTGTCCAGGTCATAGACCAGCCCGCCGCAGCGCTGCTGGCGTTCGCCGCCCAGTACGCTGCGCCGCAACAGGGCCTTGACCCGGGCCTCCAGCTCAGTGAGCTCGAATGGCTTGGCCAGGTAGTCGTCCGCACCGAGATTGAGGCCATGGACGCGGTCCTTGACGTCGCTGCGGGCGGTCAACATCAGCACGGGCAAAGTCTTGCCGCGAGCCCGCAGGCGCGCCAGCACCTCGAAACCGTCCATGCGCGGCAGCCCGACATCGAGCACCGCCACGGCATATTCCTCGCTGCTCAAGGCCAGGTCGGCCGCGACGCCGTCGTGTAGCACGTCCACGGTCAAACCGGTGCTCTTGAGCGCCTGGGCAACGCTTTCGGCGAGCTGCAGATGGTCTTCGACGAGCAGAACACGCATGGGTTATTCCTCGATTCAGGGATGGTCGACGCCATTCTTTGGCGCGGAGTTTACAGCCGAGTCCGCCGCTGTGAAGGCAAAAGAATCATGAAAGCCTACTGAAAGGTTAGCGAAAGGTTGGACAGTTAGAGTCCTCCCACGGACGGTTTCGACTGCCCGCCGCGACGCACATCGCGAACGAAAAACGCCTCGAAGCGTTTTCGCCAAATAAGAACAATAAAAGCGGAGTATTCACCATGCTGTCCCTACAGCTCCAGGCCCCAATGCCTGCTCGCCCTTCCCGCTTCAATCAGACCCGCGTGGCCGATGCCGCCACTCCTCGGTCCAGCGTCTTCCTACGCCTTCAATCCCGAACTCCCTGGCAACAACCTGCGTCCGCTATCAGCGACGACCAGGCCGGGAACCCATCGACACCAAATTTGCACCACACACAACAACAACTCCTGTGGAGACGATGATGAATCTATCACTGCGTAAAATAGCCTTGGCCGCTGGATGCCTGATGTTCGCCGGGCAGTTGCTCGCCGCTGATCCGTCCAAAGAACCCAAGCGCCCCGAATGCATCGCCCCGGCCTCCCCTGGCGGCGGCTTCGACCTGACGTGCAAGCTGGTGCAAAGCGCGCTGGTCAACCAGAAACTGCTGACCAAGCCAATGCGCGTCACCTACATGCCCGGCGGCGTCGGCGCGGTAGCCTACAACGCAGTGGTCGCCCAACGTCCGGCCGACGCCGGCACATTGGTGGCCTGGTCCAGCGGCTCGTTGCTGAACCTGGCACAGGGCAAGTTCGGTCGTTTCGATGAAAGCGCCGTGCGTTGGTTGGCCGCGGTCGGCACCAGCTATGGCGCCATCGCGGTGAAAAGCGATTCGCCCTACAAGAACCTCGACGATCTGGTACAGGCCCTGAAGAAAGATCCGGGGTCGGTGGTCATCGGTTCCGGCGGCACGGTCGGCAGCCAGGACTGGATGCAGACCGCCCTGATCGCCAAGGCCGCCGGCATCAACCCCCGCGACCTGCGTTACGTAGCCCTCGAAGGCGGCGGCGAGATCGCCACCGCGCTGCTCGGCGGCCACATCCAGGTCGGCAGTACCGACATTTCCGACTCCATGCCCCACATCCAGAGCGGCGACATGCGCCTGCTGGCGGTGTTTGCCGAGAAGCGCATCGACGAGCCAGAGATGAAAAACATCCCCACCGCCCGCGAGCAAGGCTATGACATCGTCTGGCCGGTGGTCCGCGGTTTCTACCTCGGGCCAAAAGTCAGCGATGAAGACTACGCCTGGTGGAAAGACGCGTTCGACAAGCTGCTGGCTTCCGAAGAGTTCGCCAAGTTGCGTGACCAGCGCGAGCTGTTCCCGTTTGCCATGACCGGCCCGGAACTGGACACCTACGTGAAGAAGCAAGTGGCTGATTACAAGGTGCTGGCCAAAGAGTTCGGCCTGATCCAGTAACCGTCTCTGTTCGCGTGGCGGCGCTGGCATCACCGGCGCCGCCCAGGAGTTAGTCATGCTCACCATCCAACGTATTTTTGCCGCGGTGCTGCTGCTGGTTTGCATCGGCCTCGCGCTGATGGCCTGGCCGTATCAGGCCGCTTTTTCCTACGAACCGGTCGGCCCGCGCGCCTTTCCCTTGCTGATGCTGGGGCTGATGGGCCTGGCGCTGCTGTACATGCTGTTTCGTCCGACCCCTATCGTGCACAGCGACGAAGACCCGCAGCTGGACCGTGAAACCCTGCAGAAGATCGGCATCTGTGTGGCGTTGTTGCTGGTATTCGCCGGGACCTTCGAACCCCTGGGCTTCATTGTCGCCAGCATCCTGATCGGCGTGCCGATGGCGCGCCTGTATGGCGGGCGCTGGGTGCCGAGCGTGGTGATCATCAGCCTGATGGCCATCGGTCTTTATCTGTTGTTCGACAAGCTGATGGACGTGCCGCTGCCCCTGGGCCTGCTCGACGTCCTGGAGAATTGATATGGATACCCTGAATTATCTCGGCCAGGGTTTTGGCGTTGCACTGACCCCCTACAACCTCGTCACCGCATTGAGCGGTACGCTGATCGGCACGGTGGTCGGCCTGCTGCCGGGCCTGGGCCCGATCAACGGTGTAGCGCTGCTGATCCCGATCGCCTTCGCCCTGGGCCTGCCGCCGGAGTCGGCGCTGATCCTGCTGGCGGCGGTGTACCTGGGTTGCGAATACGGCGGGCGCATCAGCTCGATCCTGCTCAACATCCCGGGGGAAGCCTCCACCGTGATGACCACCCTCGACGGCTACCCGATGGCTCGCCAGGGCCTGGCCGGGGTGGCGTTGTCGCTGTCGGCGTGGAGTTCGTTCATCGGCGCGTTCATCGCCACCTGCGGCATGGTGCTGTTCGCGCCGTTGCTGGCCAAATGGGCGATTGCGTTCGGACCGGCGGAATATTTCGTCCTGATGGTGTTCGCCATTGTCTGCCTCGGCGGCATGGCCGGCGACCGACCGCTCAAGACGTTCATTGCGGCGCTGATCGGTCTGTTCCTGTCCAGTGTCGGGATCGATGCCAACAGCGGCGTCTACCGCTTCACCGGTGACAACATCCATCTGACCGATGGCATCCAGTTCGTCGTGCTGGTGCTGGGTTTGTTCTCCATCAGTGAAATCCTGTTACTGCTGGAGAAAACCCATCGCGGCCAGGAAGCGGTGGAAGCCACTGGGCGGATGATGTTCAACTTCAAGGAAGCGGCGTCGGTCTTCGTCGTGAACCTGCGTTGCGGCGTGCTCGGCTTCATCATGGGCGTGTTGCCCGGTGCCGGGGCGACCCTGGCCAGTGCCGTGGCCTACATGACCGAGAAGCGCATCGCCGGTGCCAGTGGCAAGTTCGGCCAGGGTGACAAACGCGGCCTCGCCGCTCCGGAAACCGCCATTGGCGGCGCAGCCTGTGGGGCGCTGGTGCCGATGCTGACCCTCGGTGTTCCCGGCTCGGGCACCACGGCGGTGATGATCGGCGCACTGTCGCTGTACAACATCACGCCCGGTCCGCTGCTGTTCCAGCAACAGCCGGACATTGTCTGGGGCCTGATCGCCTCGTTGTTCGTCGCCAATATCATGTTGGTGATCCTCAACATCCCGATGATCCGCATCTTCACCCGTATCCTGGCCGTGCCGAACTGGGCATTGGTACCGGTCATCGCGATCATCACCGGCATCGGCGTCTACGCAGTACATGCCACGACGTTCGACCTGTTCCTGATGATCGGCATTGGTATCTTCGGCTACATCCTGCGCAAGCTGGATTTCCCGCTGTCGCCGGTCCTGCTGGGCTTCATTCTCGGCGGCCTGATGGAACAGAACCTGCGTCGTGCGCTGTCGATCTCCAACGGTGCGCTGGAAATCCTCTGGTCGAGCCCGATCACCTTCGGCTGCTGGATCCTGACGGCGATCATGCTGTTCATGCCATTGCTGCGGATCTGGCGTCGCCGCGCCGCCCAACGTCGCGCCCTGGCCAATGTCTGAAGCGACTTTCAAACAATGGTGGGGAACACCGCTGGTCGGTCTGGCCGGCGGTTACCTGGCCAGCCTGATCGGCTGGCCTTTGCCCTGGATGGTCGGCTCGTTGCTGGCGATCATCCTGGTGCGCTGCCTGACGCCGTGGCAATTGATGGAAATCCCCGGCGGCCGTAAATGCGGCCAATGGGTGGTGGGCATCGGTATCGGCCTGCACTTCACCCCAGTGGTGATGGAACAGGTCCTGAGCCACTTCGGCTTGATTTTTTTCGGCGCGCTGATCACCAGCGTGTCCAGCGTGGTAAGTGTCTGGCTGATGCGTCGCACCGGCGAGGACCGTGCTACCGCGTTTTTCTCGAGCATGCCCGGCGGTTCCGGCGAAATGGTCAACCTCGGTGCCCGCAACGGCGCGGACCTCAGCCGTGTCGCCGCGGGCCAGAGCTTGCGGGTGTTGGTAGTGGTGCTGTGCGTGCCGGCGGCCTTCAAGTACCTGCTGGGCGAAGGCACCCCGGCGCAGCACGCCACCACGGTGGACTGGCTGTGGCTGGCGCTCCTGTTTCCGGCGGGCGCCCTGCTCGCCTGGGTTTGGGAACGCTTGCGCCAACCCAACCCGTGGTTGTTCGGGCCGTTGCTGGTGAGCGCGGCGGTGAGCGTCGGTTGGGACCTGCACATCGGCCTGCCCAACGGCGCCAGCCAGATCGGCCAGTGGCTGATCGGCAGCGGGCTGGGTTGCCATTTCAACCGGCAGTTCTTTCGTCGGGCACCGTCGTTCATGGGCCGCACGTTGGTTGGCACGGTGTTGACGATGCTGATCGCCACGCTTGCCGCCCTAGGCTTGAGCACCTTGACCCATCTGGATCTGCGTTCGTTGACGCTGGGCATGATGCCCGGCGGCATCGCGGAAATGAGCCTGACGGCGGAGACGCTGCAACTGTCGGTGCCATTGGTGACGGCGTTGCAGGTGATGCGGTTGCTGTTCGTGCTGTTTCTGGCGGAGCCGTTGTTCAGGTATTGGACGCGCCAGCCGAATTCGGCCTGATCGTCCGCGGCGCCTTCATCGCGAGCAAGCTCGCTCCCACAGGGGTTTGTGTTGCCCTGAACCCTGTGGGAGCGAGCTTGCTCGCGATGGGGCCCTCATTGCCGACCGTTCAAACTGGCGGCAACCGCCAATCGATCGGCGTCTCGCCCTGCTGCTGGAGAAACTTGTTGGTCCGGCTGAAATGCCCGCAACCGATGAAACCTCGGTGGGCCGACAGCGGCGATGGGTGGACCGAAGTCAGCACCAAATGCTTGGTCGCATCGATCAGCCTCTGCTTGCTCTGGGCATGGGCGCCCCACAACAGGAACACCAAGTGCGGCTGGTGTTCACTGACGACTTCAATGATCCTGTCGGTAAAGTGCTGCCAACCTTTTTTGGCGTGGGCGTTGGCATTGGCGCGCTCCACGGTCAGGGTCGTGTTGAGCAGCAACACGCCCTGGTCGGCCCAACTTTGCAGGTAGCCGTGACTCGGGATGTCGATGTTCAGGTCGCGCTTCAATTCCTTGTAGATGTTCACCAGGGACGGCGGTGTCGGCACGCCCGGCTGTACCGAGAAGCACAAGCCATGGGCCTGGCCTGGACCGTGGTAAGGATCCTGGCCGAGAATCACCACCTTGACCTTATCCAGCGGCGTGGAATTGAGGGCGTTGAAAATCAGCGAAGCCGGCGGATAGATCTCCTTGCCAGCGGCGTATTCACTGCGTAGGAACTCACGCAACTCCGCCATGTAGGGCTGGTCGAACTCGGCACGCAGGGCCTGCTTCCAGCTCGGTTCGAGTTTGATACGGTCGTCAGCAGTCATGGTTGCATCCGGTAAAAACAATGGGCGCACCCTAGGAAAGCCTACAGGGCTTGTCAATTGATCTGACGCAGAACCGGCACTTTCCTACATAGCGGTCATACTGAACATTCAAATTTCTGATCGAGGTCACGATGAATCTGCACTTCGAAGAGCTCACTGGTATCGACGGTGCCCGCATCGGCATCGCCACCCTGGATGCCGAAAAATCCCTGAACGCCCTGTCCCTGCCGATGATCAACGCCTTGCGTGATCGCCTCGATGCCTGGGCTCGGGAACCGCAGGTCGTTTGTGTGCTGTTGCGTGGCAATGGCGCCAAGGCCTTCTGCGCCGGCGGTGAAGTGCGCAGCCTGGTGGAGGCCTGCCGCGCTCATCCCGGCGAAGTACCGCCGTTGGCGGCACAATTCTTCGCGGCGGAGTACCGCTTGGACTTCAACCTGCACACCTACCCCAAACCCTTGCTGTGCTGGGGCCACGGTTATGTCCTGGGCGGCGGCATGGGGCTGCTGCAAGGCGCGAGTACCCGCATCGTCACGCCAAGCAGCCGCCTGGCCATGCCGGAAATCAGCATCGGCCTGTACCCGGATGTCGGCGCCAGTTGGTTCTTGTCACGCCTGCCCGGCAAGCTCGGGCTGTTTCTCGGCCTGACCGGCGCTCACATGAATGCCCGGGACGCCATCGACCTGGGCCTGGCCGACCGCTTCTTGCTGGATGAACAACAGGACGACCTGATCGAAGGCCTGCTGCAACTCAACTGGCAGGAGCAGACCGAGATGCAACTCAACAGCCTGCTCAAGGCCCTGCAGCAGGAAGCCGTCGCCCAACTGCCCGAGGCCCAATGGCTGCCGCGGCGGCCGAAAATCGATGAGTGGCTGGATGTCAGCGATGTGCGCTGCGCCTGGAAAGCCCTCAGCCTGTTGGTGGACCACCCCGATCCACTGATCGCCCGGGCCGCCAAGACCATGACCGAAGGCTCGCCATTGACCGCTCATCTGGTCTGGGAGCAGATCGCTCGGGCTCGGCATTTGTCCCTGGCCGGCGTGTTCCGGATGGAATACACCCTGAGCCTCAACTGCTGTCGTCATCCGGAATTCAGCGAAGGCGTGCGGGCACGATTGATCGACAAGGACCACAAGCCACGCTGGCATTGGCCGGATATCAATCACGTTCCCGAAGCGGCAGTCGAAGCACACTTTCACAAGGCGTGGGAAGGTCGACATCCG
>NZ_JACNDD010000088.1:0-28588 GCF_017351395.1 Pseudomonas sp. FW305-28 | reverse complement strand
GCTCGGTTCCCACATGTTCCGGGGGGCTTATTGACCGCTGGCGATCTGTTTCACCAACGCTTCATGGCCGGTCTTGTCGCTGGCCCGGGAGATGATCTGCACCACCGCCATGCGCGTGCCGGAGGCACCCAGCAAGGTGGTGTCGAGGGTCGGACCGCCGCCCTGGGTCGCGCGGGTGTCGAGCTGGCGCAGGCCCAGGCCGGTGCCTTTTTGCTTCAGGCTTTTTTCGCTGAGGATCTTGGCATCCGGCAGCGACTTGAGGCGCTGGGCGGCGAAGTCGGCCATGGTGGTGTCGAGGAACGTGCCATCGTCATCCTTCACATTCGCACCGTCGATGATGATGTTTTCCGCTGCGATCACCACGGTCTTGCTGGTGGCATTGCTGTACATCGTCCCCGTCGCCCCGGCGGTGCCCTGGGCGGCTTCACCGGCGGGCAATGGCGTCGCCGTAAAACCCTTGGGCAAGGTGAAGGTGAACTTGCCGCCCAGCATCGACACCTTCTGCGCCGGTGCATCGCTGGCAGGTTTGGCCGGGGCCGCCTGGGCGGATGCCACGACCAGGCTGGCGATGGCTCCCAGCAACAGGACGGCGGCTTGTTTACTCAGCAATGACATTGAAAATCTCCACGGATGGTCGCGCTTGAAGACCGATCATCCCATGGGCGTCGTACCGGACTCCAGCAAGAGACCGTCATTTTGGCGATGCCGCTCGCACCAGCAGGCGGCGGGTCACCAGCAACATGGCCACCGACACCGCGACGCCCAAGGCAAAGGCCGGCATGCCCAGCACCGGCAGGGCAAGAGCCAGGGTCAGGCAGAAGGCGGCGAAACAATACATGCCGGTGGCCGTCGCCCGCAGCAGCGCAGCGGTGAAGGCCGGCCCGCGGGTTTGTTGGGAGAACACCGCCATCACACTGCCCAGCACCGGGAATACCGCCAGCAACCCGCTCCAGCGTTCGCCTACGGTGCTGGCCAGCAGTGTCACCGCCAGGGTCAATAGCGCGCCGGCGATCATGCGTAGCAGCAGTTTGTCGGATTTGGCCGCCGGCCCGCTCATCACCGGCCGGACCGTCGGGAACAGATACGGCGCCCCCAGCAGCGCGACCAGGGCGATCAGGCTCGACAACGGCAGCGAAGCCGGTAGCCAGGACAGCATCAACGCCACCAAGGCCCAGACGCCTAGCGCGATGCCCAACGCCCAGGGCCAGGCACGACGCTGGGCAACCTGGGCGTACACCACGCAGAAAGCGATCATTGCAAACATGGCCGCCAGTGCCGCGGTCGCCGACTGCGCGGCAAACCGCTCGCCTTGCTCCACGGCCAGGAACAACAGAATCGGCCCCACCACCACCGGCAGCCCCGAGAGCCAGCCGGCCACGCTCGGTCCCCAACGCCTGCCCGCCCGGGAAATCAGTAGCAGGAACGCGGGAATCACCAGCAGTTTGAGCAGCAGCACGCGATCATCCTTGTCGGAGGTGGGCCGTCACGTTAGCACCGCCTCGCCCAGGTCATCCACCGACAGCCGACGCGCCTTCAATGCCGCGTCGCCGATATTCAATCTGGCCCGGCCCTGAAGCGCCGAGCCAACGCTTCGCGCTCGAAGTGCTCGGTGATGAAGTCGATAAAGGCCCGGGTCTTGGCCGGCATCAGCGTGCGACTGGGGTAGTAGAGGGAAATCACCCCCAGATCGACGTACCAGTCCGGTAACAGCCGCACCAGTTCGCCACGTTCCAGCCAGGGCAGGGCATCGGGCACCACCAGCAGGGTCACGCCCAGGCCGAGCAAGGCGGCCTCTCGCATGGCGACGGGATCATTGAAGATCATGGATTCGGCCAGTTGCACGGCGCATTCGTCCCCGGCGGCGTTGCGCAGCACGGTCTGGCGCACCCGGCCGGTGCGGCTGGCCCGCAGCACGATGTTGTCCAGGCCGGCCAGGTCCTCGGGTTGCCGGGGCAGGGCGCGTTCGGCCAGGTAGGCGGGGCTGGCGACGGCAATCAGGTGAGCGGGCGCCAGGGTGCGCGATACCACCCCGGGCGTCAGTGCGAAGCCGCCGCCGATGGCCGCGTCGAAACCTTCGGCGATCAGGTCCACCGGGCGGTTTTCGAAATGCCAGTCCGGACGGATCAACGGGTACCGAGCCAGCCATTGCGGCATCAACGGCAGTATCTGGCCGATGCCAAAACTTGGCGAGAGACTGACGCGCAAGACGCCGGCCGGTTCGCCGCGCTCCGTGGTCACCGCACCAATGGCCGACTGCAGGGCGTGCAGGTTGCCACCGATGCTGGCCAGGAAATGTTCTCCTGTTTCGGTCAGGGACAGCTTACGGGTCGAGCGCTGGAACAGCCGCACCCCCAGGTTGCGCTCCAGCATCGCCACGTTGCGGCTCACGGCAGCGGGAGTGAGGGCAAGCAGCCGCGCGGCGGCCGAGAAACTGCCAGTTTCGGCGCTGCGGACAAAGCATTCGAGATTGGCGAGGCTTTCCATGGCATGAACCTGATAGTAATGCTTGAAAATAATTCGCCATATTACCGGCTAATCAGAAGGTAATGGCAAGGGCACCATGCACCTCAACGGCGGACATCACCGCCAGGCTTATCCAACCTTGAGGACACAAAACATGAGCAGCATCGACACCATCGGCATCATTGGCGCTGGCGCCATCGGCAGTGCTTTCGCCCGCGCCCTGGCCCGCCAGAACATCAACGTAGTGATTGCCAACAGCCGTGGCCCGCAAAGCCTGGCCGAACTTGTGGCTGACCTCGGTCCAAGCGTGCGCGCCGGCACCGTGGAGGAGGCCGCCGCCCAGCCGATGGTGCTGGTGGCGGTCAACTGGTCGAAGTTGCCCCAGGCGCTGGGCGGTCTGCCGGATTTTGCCGGGCGCATCGTGATCGACGCCAACAACGCGATCGAAGTGCCGGGGTTCAAGGCCGTGGATCTCCAGGGCCGGGCCTCGACCGAGGTGTTCAGCGAGTGGGTGCCGGGCGCACGGGTGGTCAAGGCCTTCAATCATCTGCTGGCGCGCCTGCTGGAGGCAGACCCAACGTCCGAAGGCGGCAAGCGGGTGCTGTTCCTGACCGGTGACGACGCGCAGGCACGGAGTGAAGTCGCGCAGTTGATCGAGCGCCTGGGCTTTTTCGGCGTAGACCTGGGCCCCTTGAGTGTCGGCGCACGCTTGACCCAGTTCCCAGGCGGCCCGCTGCCGGTGCTGAACCTGGTCAAGTTCGACTGAGGCCGCGCCGTGTTCAGCGATCCCAGTAGGGCACTTCGCCAAAACACTCGAGGAAGAAATCGATGACCGTGCGGACCTTCACCGACAGGCGTCGACTGCCCGGCCAGAGGATGGCGATCTGTTGCGGTTCAAGGCTGTTGGAGGCCTGGTAATCCTGCAGCACCGGGACCAGCGTGCCATGACGCACGGCTTCGCCGATCAGCCACGACGGGAACATCACCAGCCCCAGGCCTTGTTCGGCGGCCTGGGTCAAGGTGTCGGCGTGGTTGCCGGTGATCGGGCCGCTGACGCTGTAGGGTGTCCAGGCCTGGCCCGGGCGGCGGAAGAACCAGCGCTGCTGACCGGTTACGCCCTTGTAGGCCAGGCACCGGTGGTGAACCAGGTCCTGGGGCTTGAGTGGTGCGCCGTGGCGGGCCAGGTAGGTCGGGCTGGCGGCGATCTGGAAGCGATGGGGCGCGAGGATGCGCGCCTGCATGCTCGAATCGTGCAGCGGACCGATACGGAACAGCAGGTCGGCGCCTTCCTGCAGTGGGTCGACGTAGCTGTCGGTCTGCTGGATCTCCAGTTGCAGCTTCGGATAACGCTCGCATAGCTGCCCCAACCACGGTGTCAGGTGGCGCTGGCCAAACACCACCGGCGCATTGATCCGCACCAGTCCGGACGGCTCGCTGTGTTGCTCCTGCAGCGCCTGTTCGGCTTCCTCCAGTTGCACCAGCAGCAGCCGTGCATGATGCCCCAACAGGCGGCCAGCCTCGGTGGGTGAAACGGCGCGGGTGTGGCGATAGAGCAACTGTTGGTTCAGGGCCTGTTCCATCAACTGGATCTGCCGGGAAATCGAAGACGGCGCCAGGCCTTCGCGCCGTGCGACTTCCGAAAAACTGCCGTGATCGAGCACCGCGACGAACAATCGCAATGCCTTGAAACCCAGTTCATTGAGGCCGTGCATGGGGTGGGCTTCCTGTGCGTATTGCGCAAAAGTGTTGTCGGGATACTCACATTTATTGCACAGCGACACCAGCCGATAATGCCGGCCCTCTTTCAAGTGAACAGGTTCTGATCATGCAAACATCTTCACTCAGCGAGGCCGCGCCGGTATCGACGCCCGCCAGACCCCGGGCATTGCTGCGCTGGCTATTACTGCCCCTGGTGATCCTGGCCGGCATGGGCTTGTCGGTGGAAGCCGGCCTGCTCGGGCCGCTCGGGGCCCAGGTCGGGCATCTGTGGGCCACGCTGAGCATCTTCGGCGTCGGTTCGGCGATTCTTTTCCTGCTGTTGTTGCTCAGTGGCCGGCAGCGAGGCCCAGCCTTGCATGAGTTGCCACGCTGGCAATTGATCGGCGGTTTCCTCGGTCCGATCTATGTGGTCGTGCTGACACTCGCCACGCCGCACATCGGCATCGCCATGACCATGGTCGCGATTCTCTCCGGCCAGGTGGGTAAAAGTGTCCTGATCGATCATTTCGGCTGGTTCGGCACGGCCCGCAAGCGGGTCAATGGCGAACGCTGGCTGGCGTTGGCCTTGATTGTCGTTGCCCTTGTCCTGATTGCCCGAGGTTGAACATGAACCTGTTTGTTTTGTTGCTGCTGGTGGTCGCGGCCGGTGCGGTGTTGAGTGTGCAGGCGGCGATCAACGGGCGCCTGGGCCAGACGGTCGGTGTGTTGCGCAGCAGCTTGCTGACGTTCACGGTGGGCACGGTGACCACCGGGCTGCTGATCGTGTTTTTCGAACCGGCCCACGGGTTGACGCTGTTGGACATGCCGAAATGGCAACTCAGCGGGGCCTTGTTCGGTGTCGTGTACATGATGGTGATGGTGGGCGCGGTGCCCAGGGTCGGCACGGCCGTGGCCACCGTGGCGGTCATCGTCGGGCAACTGGGCATGGGCATGCTGATCGACAACTTCGGCTGGCTGGGCAACCCGGCCATCGAATTGTCCGGCAGCCGAGTCTTCGCCATGGCCTGCCTGGCATTGGCGCTGGTGTTCATGTATCGCAGCAATGCCCGTCAGGCCTGAACGGTTCAGTCGGGTTCCACGTTGAGTTGCAGACTGCCATCGGCCAGGCGTTCAGTACTGCGCACGATGCCGCTCAGGCGCCGGCCCTCGGCGCTGAACACCACGATCTCGGCCTTGTCCAGGTCGTCCGGCATCGGCGGTTGAACGTGCAGCGCGAACCATACCGGCTTGTCCTCGTCGAGGCGCTGGACGGCGTATTGGCAGTCGATACTTTTGGTCTGGCGGCCGAACAGGGTGTCGAGACCGTAGTCCAGGTGAGTGCTGTCGGCGGCGGAGGGTGTGAGAGGCATCGGCGGTCTCCTGGGGCGCGCGGTTGATGTTCAAATGATCCTGCCCGGGAGGGAAAATTCCATTGGCTGAGCCGTTGGGAACAGCCCTGGTGCTCAGCTCGATAGCCCCGTGGCGAGGGAGCTTGCTCCCGCTCGGGTGCGCAGCAGCCGCAAAGAGCCAGGGGCCGCTGCGCAGCCCAGCGGGAGCAAGCTCCCTCGCCACGGAGGAGAAATCAGAGGCCAGGCACGCCGTTCTTCCACGCCGACCAGTTCTTCACAATGTCCTGCACCAGCGGGTTGCCGGTGCGGAACAGGTTTTCCAACGCAGGGACGAACGCGCCCTGGTCGGCGTACTTGAGCAGGTTATCCACTTCATTGCCACCGGGCTCGGGGCGGTCGAAGTCGGACCCGGCCCGCAGCACTGCCAGCCGGTTGATGTCCACCCGACCTTCACGGCTGGCCCGTAGCAAGGCCTCGTAAGTCGAGTTGTCTTCCTGTTGGGTCGTGCAGTAGACGCCTTTGTTGTCGGTGAGCAGGCGGGTCCAGACTTCGGCACGCTCGCTCAGGCGCGTGCCGGAGAACCAAGTGTTGCCGGCCAGGGTGTCACAGCGGGTCACCACCGGCGGCTGGTTGGCCGGGGCATACGGATACTTCAAGCGCCAGGCTGCCGACTCCTTGCTTTCGGCCAGGGTCACCTGCTGGCTGAGGGCAAAGGCCTTGGCTTGCAGGGCCGGGTTGAGTTCGAAGACTTCTGTCTTGTAGTCCAGCGGCGGCTTTTCGTTCGGCCCCTTGGTGTTGATGCCCAGGTAGCCGGTGGGCCAGTCCTTGGGCGCATCCCGCGAATCCAGCTCCCATTGAGTACCGAACTCCACCAGGTAATGGGCCCAGGCGGTTGTGCCGAGCGTGCCGTGGTGCGGGTTGATGCCGGCGATCCCGGCCACCAGGAAATAGCTCTTGCGCAGGTCGACGGTCGGGGAGAGCGCCAGGGCCAGGGTCGAGGCCGCCGCGTTGGTCTGGCCCATGCCGGTGATCAACAGACAGACCCGTTCGGCATTGCAGCGGATCGTCGGGTACTCGGCGGACAGCCCCGGTACACGGATTTCATCCTTGAGCTGCAAACGTTCGATCCAGTTCTGCGCTTCGGGGGCGAACATGGTGATCAGCATCACTTTGGGTTGAAGTGGCGGTGCGGCCCCGGCGCTTGCCGCGAAGAGTGCAGTACTTGCCAGGCCGATTGAAGCAAACAGGCGATTGATCATGTGTTCGTGACCTCCATGGATTCGAAAGGGTGCTGCGACGATGTGCTCAGAATTGATAGCCGACCCCGGCGTAATACCCCCACCCATCGGAGCGGGCGCGGAAGTTGCCCTCGCCAAAGTTGAGTTCGCTGCCATCCTGCCAGTTGCCGCCGTTGTGGAAGTAGCGGCCCACCAGAGTGAAGCGCACGTGGGTGAACGCGTACAGCAAGACATTGGTGGCGACCGTGGCGTTGGCGGTGCGGGCCGGGTTGTCCTTGTGCAGGTCCGAACCGAAGTCGAAGTTGGTGAAGCCAATGTACGTCAGCGAGGCACCATTGCTGAACTGGCTGATCGGCACGATGTACTTGAGTTGAGCGCGGTAGCCGTCCCAGGAATATTCATTGCTGGCGCCATAGTTTTCCCATTGATAACGGCCATAGAGGTTGGCCGACAAGTTGACCCTCGAGTGCGTGTCAATGTCGGTGCCCAGGCCGCTGTACAAGGTGTTCGCGCGATTGGCGCTGTTGCTGCCGTGATCGTAGATCCAGTCGAACGCCACATACCATTCCTTGAACGGCCCGATGGCCAGGCTGCGGCCGGCCAGGTAGTCGATGGAAACCCGCGGTTCGTGTTCCATGAACACGGGTGAGCCGTGGTCCCACGCACCTTTGTCGTGGCTGTTGCCAATGTTGAAAATCTTCGGGATGTCGACGTAGCCATAGAGCTCGAAGGGCCCCTTGCGTCCGAAGTATTCATATTCCAGATAGATATCGTCGACCGGTTGCGGGCCGAAGCTGATGTCCTTGCTGCCGATGAGCGTCAGGTCCTGGTTGTACCAGTCCGACAGGTAGGCGCCTTTTTTCGATGGGGTGGCTTCTGGACTGAGGGCTTCGCCTTGGGCGGACGCCTCGGTGGGTTGGGCATGGGTCGTGGTGCTGAGTAGTCCGGTAACGGCGGTCAGTAGCAGGGTGGTTGCCCATACGCCGGGCGTGGCGCGACACCGGGAAGTGAAGTGCATGGAAAGTCCTTGTTCGTGCGGGCCGAAGCCCGGGTTCCGTGATTGAAAAAAATCGTCGATCCGCTGGCGGTGATCGAATGCGCAAACGTTTGCACATCCCATACCAGTTTTTCGCAGTGGCTTGAAAATCTTGGGTTTAAGGCGGTTTTCCTGTCCTTTTGGTCAGGCCTGGTGCGCCGAATGCTTTACGCTCGCTTGAAGCAGCACCAAAGTGTTGCACGGGCGAATGCTCGGCACGGCACTGAGTCGGCGGCGTTGCTGTTAGAATCGATCCCCTTGATTGACCGGAGAGATGCCCATGAGCGAGCCGATTCGCCTGACCCAGTACAGCCACGGCGCCGGTTGCGGCTGCAAGATTTCGCCCCAGGTTCTGGAAGTGATCCTGGCCGGCAGCGGTGCGCAGAACCTCGATCCCAAGCTGTGGGTCGGCAATGCTTCTCGCGACGACGCTGCGGTGTATGCCATCGACGAAGAGCGTGGGGTGGTCTCGACCACCGATTTTTTCATGCCGATTGTTGATGATCCCTTCGATTTCGGTCGCATCGCCGCCACCAATGCCATCAGCGACATCTACGCCATGGGCGGCGATCCGCTGATGGCCATCGCGATTCTTGGCTGGCCGGTCAACGTATTGGCCCCGGAAATTGCCCGGGAAGTGATTCGCGGTGGTCGTTCCGTGTGTGACGAGGCGGGTATTCCCCTGGCGGGCGGGCATTCGATCGATGCGCCCGAGCCGATCTTCGGCCTGGCGGTCACGGGCCTGGTGCAAAAGCGTCATATGAAACGCAACGACACGGCCACCGTCGGTTGCCACCTGTACCTGACCAAGCCCCTGGGCATCGGCATCCTCACCACGGCGGAAAAGAAAGGCAAGCTGCGCGCCGCCGATGTTGGCCTGGCCCGTGACTGGATGTGCACCCTCAATAAACCCGGCAGCCGCTTCGGCAAGCTCGATGGCGTGACGGCGATGACCGACGTCACCGGTTTCGGCCTGCTCGGGCACCTGGTGGAAATGGCCGACGGCAGCCAGTTGACCGCACGCATCCGCTATGACGCGGTGCCGCGTCTGCCGGGCGTCGAATACTACCTCGACCTGGGCTGTGTGCCGGGCGGTACGCTGCGCAACTACGACAGCTACGCCAGCAAGGTCGGTCGGGTCCAGGAGCTGCACAAGCGAGTGCTGTGCGACCCACAGACCAGCGGCGGCCTGTTGATTGCCGTCACCCCCGAAGGCGAGGAGGAGTTCCTGCGGGTGGCTACTGAGCTCGGCCTTGCACTGGAGCCCATCGGCGAGTTGGTCGAGCGACAGCGTTACGCGGTCGAGGTGTCTTGATGAGCCATGACATCACCGATTACCGCGACATCTTCCTCCATGACCGACCGATGATGGACACGCGCGCGCCCGTCGAATTCATCAAGGGCGCTTTCCCCGGCGTGGTCAATTTGCCGTTGATGACCGACAACGAACGGCAACGTGTCGGGACCTGCTACAAACAACAGGGGCAACAGGCCGCCATCGTCCTGGGGCATCAATTGGTGTCCGGTGAGACCAAGGCCCAGCGCATCCAGGCTTGGGCGGCGTTCGCCAAGGCCCATCCCGACGGTCTGCTGTATTGCTTTCGCGGCGGCTTGCGTTCGCAGATCGTCCAGCAATGGCTCAAGGACGAAGCGGGCATCGACTATCCTCGGGTCGGTGGTGGCTACAAGGCCATGCGCACGTTCTTGCTGGACACCGTCGAACAGGCGGTCGCCGAGTGCGACCTGGTGCTGCTGGGCGGCATGACCGGTACCGGCAAGACCGAAGCGCTGGGCCAACTGGGCAACAGCCTGGACCTGGAAGGGTATGCCAACCATCGCGGTTCGAGCTTTGGCAAACGCGCCACCGGCCAGCCTTCCAACATCGATTTTGAAAACCGCCTGGCCGTGGATGTGCTGAAAAAACGCGCCGCCGGCATCGAACAGTTTGTCTTGGAAGATGAGAGCCGCGCGGTCGGCAGCTGCGCCTTGCCACTGTCCTTGTACCAGCGCATGCAGCAGGTTCCGATGGTCTGGCTGGAAGACAGCCTGGAGCGCCGGGTCGAACGGATCCTGCAGGATTACGTCATCGACCTGTGTGGAGAATTTGTCGCGGTACATGGCGACGAAGGTTTTTCGCTGTTTTCCGAGCGATTGCTGGCAAGCCTGGACAACATCCACAAACGCCTGGGGGGCGACCGTCATCGGCGCTTGAAGGACATCCTGGAAACAGCCCTGGCCGAGCAGGCCCGCAGCGGTGCCGTCGATGTGCATCGCGGTTGGATCGAGGGTTTGCTGCGTGAGTATTACGACCCGATGTACGTGTTCCAGCGGGAAAAGAAGGGCTTGCGGATCGAGTTCTCGGGAGAGCAGGCGGCGGTGCTGGAGTACTTGCGCGAGCGGGCGGCCCCGGTACGGTGACCTGTGGGAGCGAGCTTGCTCGCGATGGCGGCGACACAGGCACTCTTGAGGCAAGCTGACCCACCGCTATCGCGAGCAAGCTCGCTCCCACACGGATGATCAGGTCGGACAGGTTTGCTGGCCATTGTCCAAACCTTGCTTGTAGCTCTGGCTGGTGAGGCTGGCCTTGCCGTTGTGCCAGGTCAGGGTCAGCACATACAGCGAATCGAAGTCCCCGGAGGCCCAGTCTTCGGTAATGGTCTGCTCCTTGCCCACCGCCTCACCGGCGACCTTGTTGATCAGCTCCGGCAGGTAGCCATGGGACCAGGCGGTATAGATGGTGGAGTTGTGGTACTTGTCGTGCAGCAACTCGTCAGCCAGGTCGCTGGTGTCGTTGGCTGAAAAATTGATGTTTACCGGCAGCCCGAGCTTGATGGCGCTGGGGCTGATGGTCATCAGCGGGCGAATATAGCTGTAGGAGTTGTCCAGCTCACCCTCTTCGACATTGCGGGTCGGGTTGGCCGCGAACACGTAGTCGGCCTTGCCGAATTTTTCCGGCAGCAGGGTGGCCAGGTCGATGGCGCGGTTGAGGCCCTGGCAGTTGAGCTGGCCCAGGCCACCGGCGGGTTTCTCGGCGTGGCGCAGGAACACCAGGGTCTGGACGCCGTCGGCTGGCTGGGCGCGGCTGACGCTGGATTCCAGCGACAGCACCAGGCCACAGACCACAAGCAGCGTTGGCAGCATCAGCCACGAACGGTGTTTGAAGCGTCTGGCGAAATTCAGTGGGTTCATCATCGAATAATAGTCTTCAGCACGCTTGAGTCAGGCTGACAAACCCTGGCACCGCGAAGCGCTTGGCCTCGGGTGTTTTCCCTGTCGTTACGCCTCGTCGGTTCTTCGCGGGCATTGCTCAGAGTCCCTTCGAGCGCTTTGGTTCGATTCCGGTGCACTGTAGCGATCTCCGTCAGGAGATGGGACGAACGTTAACGACAGGATGTTGCTGAATTAAGAAGGGACGACGTGAATTCTGTGACGGGCAGTGGTGTCGTCCCCAACATCTTGGATTATCCTCGGGGTTTTCTTCATTTCCGAGCCGACCCATGCCCGACTTGACGCCACACCTCATCACCCAGAAATGGCCCGCCCAATACCCGGAGTGGATCCAGCTCTACTCCCTGCCAACCCCCAACGGCGTGAAGGTTTCGATCATGCTGGAAGAGATCGGCCTGCCGTACGAGCCCCACAAAGTGGACTTCGCCAGCAACGACCAGCTGTCGCCCGAGTTCCTGTCCCTGAACCCCAACAACAAGATCCCGGCGATTCTCGATCCCCATGGGCCGGGGGACCAGCCGTTGGCGTTGTTCGAGTCGGGGGCGATCCTGATTTATCTGGCGGACAAGAGCGGACAGTTGCTGGCCCAGGAGTCGGCGGCGCGCTACGAGACGATCCAGTGGCTGATGTTCCAGATGGGTGGGATCGGGCCCATGTTCGGGCAGTTGGGGTTCTTCAACAAGTTCGCTGGCAAGGACTACGAGGACAAGCGGCCACGGGATCGTTATGTCGAGGAAAGCAGGCGCCTGCTCAAGGTGCTCGATGGCCGTCTGCAAGGGCGGGACTGGATCATGGGCGAGCGCTACACCATTGCCGATATCGCCACGTTTCCCTGGGTGCGCAACTTGATCGGTTTTTATGAAGCCGGTGATTTGGTGGGTATCCAGAACTTCCCCAATGTGACGCGGGTATTGGAGCGCTTCCTGGCGCGACCGGCGGTGGCCCGCGGGTTGAAGATTCCGGAATGAGCAAACCGACGACCCGCCGATTCGATTACAAACAACTGGATGTATTCAGCGACGTACCGCTCAAGGGTAATCCGCTGGCGGTGGTGCTGGGGGCCGATGGGCTCAGTGACTCGCGCATGGCCGCTTTTGCCAACTGGACCAACCTCAGCGAAACCACGTTCCTGCTGGCGCCGCAGCACCCGGAAGCCGATTACCGGGTGCGTATTTTCACCACGTCCACCGAGTTGCCGTTTGCCGGGCATCCGACCCTGGGCAGTTGTCACGCCTGGCTGGAAGCCGGAGGCGTGCCGAAAGGGCAGGAGATCGTGCAGGAGTGCGGTGTCGGCCTGGTCAGGGTGCGCCGCAGCGATCATGGGTTGGCGTTCCTCGCGCCGCCCTTGCTCAAGTCCGGTCCGTTGGAGGCCGAGCTGCTGGAGCGGGTTCGCAAGGGGCTGGGGCTCGCAGCGCAGGCGATTGTCGAGGCGCAATGGGTCGATAACGGTGCCGGCTGGTTGGCGGTGATGCTCAAGGATCGCCAGCAAGTCCTGACGCTTGAGCCGGATTACCCGCAGTTGCTGGATCTGGCCGTGGGCGTGGTTGCACCCTGGGATCGGGCCGTGGATGGCGATGAGGCCCACTTCGAAGTGCGCGGCTTTATCGCCGGGGATGGCATGCCCGAGGATCCGGCCACCGGTAGCCTGAACGCCGGGCTTGCCCAATGGATGCTGGGCAAAGGGCTGGCGCCTGCGTCCTACGTGGTCAGCCAGGGGCTGACGATGGGCCGGGCCGGGCGAATTCATGTCGAGCAGTTGGGAGAAGAGGTTTGGATTGGTGGTGCCGTCGTGACGTGCATCAATGGCTCGCTGACCGTGTGAGGCGATTATTACCCGGCTGGTAACACTCTGTTTTCCAGCTGGCGTTTGTGCCCTGGCTGGCCTGGGCATAAGCTTCGCTCCCTGTGATCGAATACCATTTTTTTGCCCAGGAGTCCCATGTCCAGCCAGTTCCCCGAAGCACGTCCACGCCGCCTGCGTCGCAATGCAAGCCTGCGCAGCCTGTTCCAGGAAACCGAGTTCACCTTGAACGATCTGGTGCTGCCGATTTTCGTCGAAGAAGAAATCGATGATTTTGTACCGATCAAGAGCATGCCCGGCGTGGTGCGCATCCCGGAGTCGAAGCTGGCCGGTGAGATCGAACGCTATGCCCGTGCTGGCATCAAGTCGGTGATGACCTTTGGCGTGTCCCATCACCTGGACAACGAGGGCAGCGACACCTGGCGCGAGCGCGGCCTGGTGTCACGCATGGCCGGGATCTGCAAGGACGCGGTGCCGGAAATGATCGTGATGTCCGACACCTGCTTCTGTGAATACACCGACCATGGTCACTGCGGCGTGCTCCACGGCGATGAAGTGGACAACGACCGGACCTTGATCAACCTGGGCAAGCAAGCCGTGGCGGCGGCCCGCGCCGGTGCCGATGTGATCGCGCCGTCGGCGGCCATGGACGGCCAGGTCCAGGCGATTCGCAAGGCTTTGGATGAAGCCGGTTTCAGCCAGACGGCGATCATGGCCTATTCCACCAAATTCGCCTCGGCGCTGTATGGGCCGTTCCGCGAAGCCGGCGGCAGCGCACTGAAAGGTGACCGCAAGAGCTACCAGATGAACCCGATGAACCGCCGCGAAGCCTTGCGTGAATCCCTGCTCGATGAGCAAGAGGGTGCCGATGCGCTGATGGTCAAGCCGGCCGGTGCCTACCTCGACATCATCCGCGATATTCGCCAGGCTTCGAATCTGCCGTTGTCGGCTTACCAGGTCAGTGGCGAATACGCGATGATCAAATTCGCCGCCCAGGCCGGCGCCATCGACGAAGCCCGTGTGGTCCGCGAGAGCCTTGGCGCAATCAAGCGGGCGGGGGCAGACCTGATCTTCACCTACTTCGCCATGGACCTGGCGCTGAGTGGGATCTGATCCTGCGTTCCTTCTACTTGCCTCAGTGGTGACTGTACCGCCGTCATCGCGAGCAAGCTCGCTCCCACATGGGTTTTTGTGTTGGACGGAAGATCCGGGTACACCGCTATTCTCCTGTGGGAGCGAGCTTGCTCGCGATAGCGGTGTGTCAGCTTGCATCGAGGGTGCCTGTGTCGCCGCTATCGCTAGCAGGCTCGCTCCCACATTGGGCATAGCCCGCATCCACTTTTGATCGTATGGTTGCTCCGGAATAACGAACGCGATGGAGCACCATGCAATTCAACCCATTGATGATCAGCCTCGCGGCGTTGCTGGCCCTGGCCGGTTGCGGCAGCCGTCAGTTGCAGGAGCCCGAGCGCCAGCCCGCTGAGGTCAAGAAGCAGATCGTGCAGTTGTTGCCGGCCAAGACGGTGGATCGTGAAGGCTGGGCGACTGATATTTACGTGGCCTTTGCGGCCCAGCAGATCCCGTCCACGACGCAGAATATCTGTGCGGTCCTGGCGGTGACCGAGCAGGAGTCGACGTTCCAGGCCGACCCGCCGGTGCCGGGGCTGGGCAAGATCGCTCGTCAGGAGATCAACCGCCGTGCGGCGAAGGTGCACATTCCGGAGCTGTTGGTCAGCGGCGCGCTCCAGGTGCGTTCGCCCAATGGCAAAAACTACAGCGATCGGCTCGACGCGGCCCGTAGCGAGAAAGAGCTGAGCGGGATTTTCGATGATTTCATCGGCATGGTGCCGCTGGGCAAGACCCTGTTCGGCGGTTTCAATCCGGTGCACACGGGTGGGCCGATGCAGGTCAGTATCGCGTTTGCCCAGGCCCATGCGCGGGATTATCCCTACACGGTGGATGGCTCGATTCGTCGCGAAGTGTTCAGTCGCCGTGGTGGGATGTATTTCGGTATCGCGCATTTGCTGGGCTATCCGGTGAACTATACCGAGCCGTTGTATCGTTTCGCCGATTTCAATGCCGGGTGGTACGCCAGTCGCAACGCGGCTTTCCAGCATGGGGTGAGTGTAGCGTCGGGCATTTCCCTGGCGCTGGATGGCGATCTGGTTGCCCATGATTCAATCATGCCGGGCAGCACGGAGCTGGCGGTACGCACGCTGGGCAAGTCGTTGGGAATGCGCAACCCGACCATTCGCGATCAATTGGAGCAGGGCGACAGCCTGGCGTTCGAGGACAGCAAGCTCTACAAGCGTGTGTTCGAACTGGCTGAGCGGGCCGAGGGCAAGCCGTTGCCGCGGGCGGTATTGCCGGGGATCGTGCTCAAGAGCCCGAAAATCACGCGCAAGCTGACCACAGCGTGGTTTGCCAAGCGGGTGGATGAGCGTTATCAGCGCTGCATGGCGCGGGCGGCGGGGCGCTAGCCAGGCGTTGAAACATGAAAAAGCCCGGCGGATGAGGCCGGGCTTTTACTGTGATGGGTTGGGTTTGGAGGTGTTCTGGAGCGGTGTGTCGGGTGAGCTGCGCGGCGGCTGCTTGAACGTTGCGGCCGCTGCGCGCCCGAGCGGGAGCAAGCTCCCTCGCCACGGGGTGTGTTGCACATGATTTGCGATATTTTCAGGCAT
The DNA here is from genome assembly GCF_017351395.1 of Pseudomonas sp. FW305-28. Lineage (NCBI taxonomy): Bacteria > Pseudomonadati > Pseudomonadota > Gammaproteobacteria > Pseudomonadales > Pseudomonadaceae > Pseudomonas > Pseudomonas sp. FW305-28. The sequence goes on along the minus strand of NZ_JACNDD010000088.1, from coordinate 13,094 downwards.
TGCAGTCAAGCAACTCATGCGCGGTTTTCGATCAGACGATCGGAGCCACCTTCGGCGACGCGGCGTTCCAGCAGGCGATCGGAACCGCCTTCAGCGACACGGTTCTCGATCAGGCGGTCAGAGCCACCTTCGGCGACACGGCGTTCCAGCAGGCGATCGGAGCCACCTTCAGCGACTCGGTTTTCGATCAGGCGATCAGAGCCACCTTCAGCGACGCGACGTTCCAGCAGGCGATCGGCACCACCTTCAGCGACGCGGTTTTCGATCAGGCGATCAGAACCGCCTTCGGCGACGACGGGTTGCGAGGAGGCGGCAAATACGTTGGCGGCCAGTACGGAGAAAGCGAGGCTGAGGATGACTTGGCGTTTCATGATGGTGTGCTCCGGGGGTGCAGTGGTTTGTGTGGGGCCATTGTTGTCCCGGGCGATCATCAAGAGAACTTCATTGGCATGATGGTGAACATCGACGGCAGTGATAGCTCGTCAGTCGCATCGATGTCGAAGCTGAGCCGCAACGTGCGCGTCGTCCTCCGGGTGGAACACAGCCAGGTTTGTGGGCTCTACCGGGTAAACCACAGGCAGGAGGCAAGTTCATGTACCAGTTATTCGGTTACAGGCAATCCGGTTCTGCGGCGGTGGAGATTGCCCTGGACCTTTGTGATGTGGCGTATCGGCGGGTCGATGCCTATTCGACCCAGGACAACGACGCCGCGAAAGCGCTCGAGGCACTCAACCCTCAGAAGCAGGTCCCGACCTTGCAGTTGCCGGACGGCTCGGTGCTGACCGAAGCGGCGGCGATCCTGATTCACCTCGGGCTGACCTTTCCGGCCTCGAAGCTGCTCCCTGATGACGCAACCCAGCGTGCCCAAGCCATACGGGGGCTGGTCTATATCGCAGCCAATTGCTACACGCCCATCGGCATCATCGATTTTCCGGAACGCTGGTTGGACGATGCGGACGAAGCGACTCGGCAGCGCTTGGTAGCGGGCACCCAGCAGCGGCTGTACCGCAACTGGGCGCTGTTTGCCGATCAGTTCCCGGCCCAGCCTTTCCTTGGCGGTGCCGAGCCGGGGGCGATGGATATCCTGGCGGCCGTGATCACGAAGTGGAGAAACACGCGGGAGGCAATGCTCAACGCCCGTCCGGCGTTCCACGGATTGTTGGAGCGCATCGACCACCATCCGCGCGTTGCACCGATGCTGTCGTTGCATTGGCCTTCGTAGGCGCTGCCGAGCGAAGCGAGGCTGCGATCTTTCCCTGATGCATGAATCTCAAGATCGCAGCCCCCGGCAGCGCCTACAGGTCAAGGACAAGCCTTGCGTACAGCCGCCTGCTCAACCAAGTCGACAAACTGCTGGACGTTCTGCTGATGCGCCGTCACCAGTTCGTCGATACTGGCCCCCGCCGGCGTTTGCAGGCTGCTGCGACAGGTGAGGGGGCGGGTATCGCCACCCAGGTTGCGCAGGCGCCATTGCACGTCCATGCGGGCATAGCGGCCGGGAATCGAGTCAAAGCGCTGCACGTCTACCCGCAGCGATGATTTCGGCGCGCCAGGGTTGCTCAGTTGTTCGTCCAGGCTGCTGTGCAGTTCATCTGCCAGGCTGGCACCCCACCATTCGGTTTCCAGGATCGCCAACCCGCTGTTGCCCTGGCGAATGACCATTTGGGTGCGATCCACCTGGGGTGGGACGCTCACCTGTTCGATCTGGATGTCCACGCCGGCGCGTGCCTGGCCTGTCGGCTGAGCCGGGCTCAGGGTGTGGTAATGAATCGGATCGCTGCGACAGGCGCCGAGCAGCAGTGCCATGGCGAGCAGGGTGAATTTCAGCGTCAGTGGCATGGGACGGGCTCCTGTACTCATTCTTTCACCGGCAATGTGAGGTTCTGTGCCGGTGCGTCCTTGGGCCGGCCGCGAAGCAGCGATTCGGGATGGCGGCTCAGGTAGTCCGACAGCTCGCGCAGCGAACGCGACATGCGCCCCAGGTCGTCCAGGGTCTGGGTCAGTTGTTCACGCTGGGGTGAATCTTCGGCCAGGGTCGAGTTGGCCGATTGCAGGGTCTTGCTGACGTCCTGCAAGGTGTTTTGCACCCCTGGCAAGGTCTTGCTGTTGAACTGGGCCAGGCCTTTGCGCAGCTCCACCAGATTGCCATCCAGGTTGCCGGCGATACTCTCCAGTGGCAGCTTGTTGATTCGCTCGACCATCGTCTGTAGTTGTTCCTGCAATTGCTGGAGGCTGCCCGGGAGGGTCGGGATACGCACGGGGCGGGCGCTGGGGTCGAAGACCACTTTTTCGGCCTTGGGGTAGAAGTCCAGCGAGATGTACAACTGCCCGGTCAGCAGGTTGCCGCTACGGGCCTGGGCGCGCAGGCCGCGCTCGACGAAGCTGCCGATCAGGCGGGCACCGGCGGCTTCGTCTTCGGGGTCGTGGTTGAGCGACTTGAGCAGTTTTTCATGGGCCTTGCCCAGGCGCTGAGGGTAGATCACTACGCCGACGTTGACCGGAAAGCTGCGTTGCTTCTCATCGAAATCAAGGTTGATGGCCACCACCCTGCCGACTTCCACGCCGAGGAACTCTACCGGCGCACCGACGCGCAACCCGCGCAGGGCCTGGTCGAAACGCAGGGCCAGGTATTGGCCCTTGCCATCGGGTGGGGCGAGAGCACTCTGCTGGTCGGCAAACAGTTCGAAGGTCTTGTCTTCGCTGGCGGCGGTATCGTTGGGGCTGTACTCCGGTGCCCGGAACGCAATGCCGCCCAACAGCAAGGCCGAGAGCGATTCGGTCTTGACGGCGAAACCGTTGGCGCCGACGTTCACGTCCACGCCGCTGACATTCCAGAACCGGGTGTTTTCGGTGACATACACATCGTTGGGCGCGTTGACGAACACGTCGATGTTGACGCCTTTGCCGTCGGCGTCCAAGGCGTAGGACACCACTTGGCCCACGGGGATCTTGCGCAGGTACACCGGCGAGCCGATGTCCAGCGAGCCGAGGTCCTGGGCGTGCAGGGTGAAGCGCTTGCCCGGTTCGCCATAAGTGATCGGCGGCGGGTTCTCCAGCCCCGTGAAGGATTTGGCGCGCACTTTCGACTGGCCGGCGTCGGCACCGATGAAATCACCGGACAGCAGCGTGTCGATCCCCGAGATCCCACCGGCCCCGATGCGCGGCCGTACGACCCAGAACACCGAGTCTTCGTGGGTGAAGGTGTCGGCGGTCTTGGCGAGCTTGACCGTGGCGGTGACGTTCTTCTGGTCGTTGCTCAGTTGCACGTCGGTGACCTGGCCGATGACCACGTTGCGGTATTTCACCTGGGTCTTGTTGGCGGTCAGGCCCTGGCCGGTCTTGAAGGTGATGGTGATGGTCGGGCCTTCCTGCAGCCAGTTGTGGACCACCAGGGAAACACCCACCAGCACCGCGATGATCGGCACGATCCACACCAGCGACACCGTCCAGCGGCGGGTGGTGACGTGGGCCCGGCCGGGGGCGGGTTGTTGCCCGTCAGTGGCTTGCGACTTCATCCATGACCTCCTCGGATGGTTGAGTGTCCCAGATCAGGCGGGGGTCGAAACTCATGGCCGAGAGCATGGTGAACAGCACCACCAGGCCGAAGAACAGGATACCCGGTCGTGGCTCGATATCGCTCAGTGCCTGGAACTTGACCAGGGCGGCCACCAGGGCCACCACCAGCACATCGAGCATCGACCAGTAGCCGATGACTTCCACCAGCCGGTACAGCTTCGCCCGCTGGACCTGGGCCCAGGTACTGCGTCGTTGTACGGTCACCAGCAGCAGGGTCAGTACCACGAACTTGATGCCGGGCACCGCGATGCTGGCGATGAAGATAATCAGCGCGATGTCCCAGGCGCCGCTTTGCCAGAACTCGATGACACCGCTGATGATGGTGCTGTCGGCACCTTCGCCGAGCATCTGGGTGTTCATGACTGGCAGCAGGTTGGCCGGGATGTAGAACACCAGCGCCGCGAGCATGTAGGCCCAGGTGCGGGTGATGGCGTCGGGTTTGCGGCGGTGCAGGGCGGCGTCGCAACGCGGGCAGGTCTGGGGGCCGTCGGCCATGTCGCAGGCCAGGCCACAACTGTGGCACAGGCACAGGTCCAGGTCGCGGGCCTCTGGCGGGGTGTCCTGCGGCTGGCCGTTCATGGGGTGTCCCACAGGTCGCGGACATCGCGCCCGGCGATACGGATCATCAGCAGGCTCAAGGCCGCCAGGGCGAACAGGCCGATACCCGGGAGCACGTCCAGCAGGCCGGCGAGCTTGATCACCGCCACCAGCGCGCCCAGCAGGCACACCTCCAGCATGCTCCAGGGCCGCAGGGTTTCCAGGCTGCGCATGCACAGGCTGAACCCTGGCGCCCGCCGCTGGAGGTAGGCATGGCCCAGTACCCAGAGCAGCAGCGCCAGTTGGAAGGCCGGTGCAATGATGATCGCCACCGCTGTCACCAGGGCGATGAAGGTAATGGGCCCCAGGCTCAGCGCCACGATGGAATCCCACAACGTCGCGCTGTTGCTCAGGCCCTGGAGACGGATACTCATCACCGGGTAGAGGTTGGCGAAAGCCCACAGCACCGCGGCCGTCACGCTCAAGGCCAGGCGCTGTTCGATGGTCAGGCCGTTGTAGCGCTGGATCACCGCGTGGCAGCGCACGCACGTGGCCTTTTGATGCGGGGCGAGCACAACCGGCTCGTACACCGCATCGCAATGTTCACAAATGATCAGTCGGTCGGTGGCGGCCATCGGGATGCTCGCAGGAACAACCCCTTCAATATAGAAGTGTGTTGGGAATGAGCAACCCGATGGAAGGGATCATTCGCCGCGAATGTATTGCTCCAGTTGTCGGATCAGGTCGGCCTGTTCGGCGATGGCTTCCTTGACCAGGTCGCCAATGGACAGCAGCCCGACGAGCTTGCCGTCTTCTACCACCGGCAAATGTCGCAAGTGCTTGTCGGTCATGATGCTCAGGCACGTCTCGACATTCTGGTGCGGGTCGATGGTGATCACGGGGGATACCATGATGTCGCTCACTTTCGTGCCCACGGATGAGCGACCGTGCAGGACCATTTTGCGTGCATAGTCGCGCTCGCTGATGATCCCCAGCACTTTTTCGTCCTTCACCACCAGCAAGGCGCCGACGTTCTTCTCGGCCATGCGCATCAGGGCCTGCAATACCATGTCGTCCGGTGAGATGGTGTGCACTTGCTGGTTCTTATCGTCTTTTAGCCGGAGCAACTGCGCGACGGTTTTCATGGGGAAGCCTCGGGTCGGGGGTGTTGTTTTTGCTGGTTGTTAAAGCATCGTAGACCCAACGGCGCAGAGCAAGCGGTAAAGCGGCGGCCAATCGTCCAAAAGCGTCATTGCCCGGGAAATTACCACCCATCCCGTGGTCAGGCGCTGTTGTGGCGAGGGGATTTATCCCCGTAGGGCTGCGCAGCAGCCCCAATAAGCTGATGACATCGACCTGACACACAGCGTTGGCAGGTTTTAGGACTGCTTCGCAGCCCAGCGGGGATAAATCCCCTCGCCACAGGTAGAATCGTCGTCTACGCAAAATTCGAGGTTTCAGCGGTGGATTTACAGCAGGGCTTCGTCCTGACCCGGCATTGGCGCGACACCCCGGCCGGCACCGAAGTCGAGTTCTGGCTGGCGACCGACGCCGGTCCCCGGCGCGTGCGCCTGCCGGTGCAGACGTCGGTGGCCTTTGTGCCGCAGATCCAGCGCGGCCAGCTCGAAGCCTTGCTGCAAGGGGAAAAGGAGGTAGAGCTACGCCCCCTGGACCTGCTGGATTTCGAGCATCGCCCGGTGCTGGGCCTGTATTGCCAGCAACACGCCCAACTGATGCGCCTGGACGGCACCTTGCGCCGCGCCGGTGTGGAGGTGTTCGAAGCGGACATCCGGCCGCCGGAGCGCTACCTGATGGAGCGCTTCATCACCGCCCCGGTGTGGTTCGGCGGTACGCCGGCCGCCGATGGCCTGCTGGTGGATGCCCAGATGAAACCGGCGCCCGACTACCGTCCACCGTTGCGCCTGGTGTCCCTGGACATCGAAACCACCGCCCAGGGCGATTTGTATTCCATTGCCCTGGAAGGCTGCGGCGAGCGCCAGGTCTATATGCTCGGGCCACCTAATGGCGACGATAGCGGTGTGGATTTCCAGCTGGAGTACTGCGATTCGCGCACGCTGCTGCTGAAGAAACTCAACGACTGGTTCGCCCGTTTCGACCCCGATGCGATCATTGGCTGGAACCTGGTGCAATTCGACCTGCGGGTGCTGCATGAACATGCCCGGCGGCTGGCGGTGCCGTTGCGTTTGGGCCGCGCTGGCGAAGAAATGCAGTGGCGCGAGCACGGCGCGCGCAACAACCACTTTTTCGCCTCGGCGGCCGGTCGACTGATCATCGACGGGATCGAGTCCCTGCGCTCGGCGACCTGGAGCTTCCCGTCGTTCAGCCTGGAAAACGTCGCCCAGACGCTGCTGGGGGAGGGCAAGTCCATCGACAACCCGTACCAGCGCATGGACGAGATCAATCGCATGTTCGCCGAGGACAAGCCGGCCCTGGCCCGCTACAACCTCAAGGACTGCGAGCTGGTGACGCGGATCTTCGCCAAGACCGAGCTGCTCAAGTTCCTGCTGGAACGGGCCAGCGTCACCGGCCTGCCAGCGGACCGCAGCGGCGGTTCGGTGGCGGCCTTCACGCACCTGTACATGCCGCTGATGCACCGCCAGGGTTTTGTGGCACCCAATCTCGGCCAGCGTCCGCCGGAGGCCAGCCCGGGTGGTTTTGTCATGGATTCCCAGCCGGGGCTCTACGAGTCGGTGCTGGTGCTGGACTACAAGAGCCTGTATCCGTCGATCATCCGTACCTTCCTGATCGACCCGGTGGGCTTGATCGAAGGGCTGCGTCACCCGGATGACCGCGAGTCGGTGCCGGGCTTTCGCGGGGCGCGCTTCTCCCGAAGCCGACATTGCCTGCCGGCCATCGTCGCGCGGGTCTCCGAAGGCCGGGAGACCGCCAAGCGCGAACACAATGCGCCGCTGTCCCAAGCGTTGAAAATCATCATGAACGCCTTTTATGGCGTGCTCGGCTCCAGTGGTTGTCGCTTCTTCGATCCGCGCCTGGCCTCGTCCATCACCCTGCGTGGCCACCAGATCATGCAGCGCACCCGCCAGTTGATCGAAGCCCAGGGCCATGTGGTGATCTATGGCGATACCGACTCCACGTTCGTCTGGTTGCGTCGCGCCCATGGTCAGGAGGAAGCGGCCAGGATCGGTCGCGAATTGGTGGCACACGTCAACCAATGGTGGCGTGAGCAAGTGCGTGCCGAGTTCGGGTTGGAGAGCGCGCTGGAACTGCAGTTCGAAACGCACTTCAAGCGCTTCCTGATGCCGACCATCCGGGGCGCCGAGGAGGGCAGCAAGAAACGCTATGCCGGGCTGGTGACCCGCGCCGACGGCAGTGATGAAATCGTCTACAAAGGCCTGGAAACCGTGCGTACCGACTGGTCGCCGCTGGCCCGGCAGTTCCAGCAGGAATTGTACGGGCGGATCTTCCACCGCAAGCCCTACCAGGAGTATGTGCGTGATTATGTGCAGCAGACCCTGGCCGGTGCGTTCGATGATCGGTTGGTCTATCGCAAGCGCCTGCGGCGGCCGCTGGAGGATTACGAGCGCAACGTCCCACCCCACGTGCGGGCCGCGCGGCTGGCCGATGAGTTCAACCAGCGCCAGGGCCGTCCGCGGCAGTACCAGAATGGCGGCTGGATCAGCTACGTCATCACTGTCGCCGGCCCCGAGCCGCTGGAAATTCGCAGTGCGCCAATCGATTACGACCACTACGTGACCAAACAACTGCAGCCGGTGGCGGATGCGATCCTGCCGTTTGTGGATGATGACTTTTCGACGTTGGTGGGGGGGCAGATGGGGTTGTTCTGAAGGGAGGAGGCCCGGTTATTGGCAGGATGCCTTTGTGGCGAGGGAGCTTGCTCCCGCTGGGCTGCGCAGTGGCCCCTTTTGCGATCGCTTCGCGATCGAGCGGGAGCGAGCTCCCTCGCCACAACAAGCGTTTTGCGCGAGGATTAAACCATCGCCAACCGCTGCTTGCCCTGGGGCTGGGGAAATATCAGGTCCAGGGCGGCCAGGTCCTGAGGCTCGAGCCTGAGATTCGCCGCTTCGGCATTCAGGCGCACATGTTCAGGTTTCACAGCCTTGGGTATGGCAATCACATTGTCTTGGCGCAGCAACCAGGCCAATGCGATCTGCGCGGGTGTTGCCCGATGGCGTTCGGCGATTTGTGCCAGGGTGTGATCCTTGAGCAGGTGCCCGCCCTGGCCGACCGGGCAGTAAGCCATGATCGGCATGCGCCGTTGCTGGCACCAGGGCAGCAGGTCGAATTCGATGCCGCGTTCCTGCAGGTTGTACAGCACTTGATTGGTGGCGCAGGCCGGCGAGGCCAGCTCCTCGAGGTCATCGACGTCAAGGTTCGACACACCCCAACGACCGATCTTGCCTTCTTCGCGCAGGCGTTCGAACGCTTCGACGGTTTCTGCCAAAGGGTACTGCCCGCGCCAGTGCAACAGATACAGGTCGATGTAATCGGTGTCGAGCCGGCGCAAGCTGCGTTCGCAGGCCAGGGGAATGCCTTTGCGACTGGCGTTGTGGGGATAGACCTTGCTCACCAGGAACACCTGGTCGCGCAGGCCGGTGATCGCTTCGCCAACGACGGTCTCGGCACCGCCTTCGGCATACATCTCCGCCGTGTCGATCAAGGTCATGCCCAGTTCGATCCCCAACCGCAGGGCTGCGACTTCTTTCTTGTGATGGGACGGTTCTTCACCCATGCGCCAGGTGCCCTGGCCGATTACCGGTACGGACACACCCGCCAATTCCAGCGTCCTCATGCCTATCTCCTGTTTTTTGCTTTGACGTGTGGCAGCAGGATAGACCAAGTGTTCCCGCATGGATCGTTCCCATGCTCTGCGCGAGCCCGCAGCATCCGAACTCAACACCAACCCGTGGGAGCGAGCTTGCTCGCGAAGGCGTCGGCCTATCCAGCATCATCACATGCAGACACACCGCTATCGCGAGCAAGCTCGCTCCCACAAGAGCATGGGAACGATTCGGTGGGGGCGTTACTTCGCGGAGAACTTCAACACCATGGTCTGGGTGTAGGTCTGGCCCGGATCAAGCCGCGTCGAAGGGAAGTTCGGCTGGTTTGGCGAGTCGGGGTAGTGCTGGGTTTCCAGGGTGAACGCGCCCCAATGCGGATAGACCTTGCCTTGCTTGCCCTTGACGGTGCCATCGAGGAAGTTGCTGGTGTAGAACTGCACGCCAGGCTCGGTGGTGTACAGCTGCAGGCGTCGTCCGGACTCCGTGTCATACACCTCGGCGGCCAGTTTTTTCACATCGCCCTTGGCGTCCAGTGCCCAGTTGAAGTCGAAGCCGCCCTGTTTCGGTTCGGCGAATTTGAGTTGTGGGTGATCAGCCTTGATATGGGTGCCAATGGCGGTGGGTTGGGTGAAATCCATCGGTGTGCCGGCCACCGGGGCCAGTTCGCCGGTGGGAATGAGTTTGCCGGTGACCGGTGTGTAGTGGGCCGCGTGCAGGGTTGCGACCTGCTCGAGTATGTCGCCGTTGCCTGCGCCGGCCAGGTTGAAATAGCTGTGGTTGGTCAGGTTCAGCACCGTGGGTTTGTCGGTGGTGGCCTGGTACTCGATGCGCAACTCGTTCTGTTCGTTGAGGCTGTAGGTGACGTCGGTTTTCAGTGCGCCGGGAAAGCCCATCTCACCGTCGGGTGACAGGTAGGTCAGGGTGACGCCCACCGAGTCCTTGGCATTGTGGGGCTGGGCCTTCCAGACACGTTTGTCGAACCCTTGCGGCCCGCCGTGCAAGGAGTTGCCATGGTCGTTCTGCGGCACTTGGTAACGCTTGCCGTCCAGCTCGAAGGCCCCGTCGGCCAGGCGATTGCCGAAGCGGCCGATGGTCGCGCCGAAATACACGCTGCCATTCTTCTGGTAACCCTGCACATCGTCGAAACCGAGCACGATGTCGGCGACCTTGCCGTTTTTGTCCGGCACGCTCAATGACTGGAGGATGCCGCCATAGGTGATGACCGTGGCCTCCATGCCATGACTGTTGCGCAGTACGAATTTCTCCACCGCCGTGCCGTCGTCGGTCTTGCCGAACGCAGCGCGTTCATTGGTCAGGCCGGCAGCCTGGGAAGCCGAGGTGGCGATCATCAGAGACACTCCGAGGGCCGTGAGCAGTTGTCTGGATTCAAGCATGGTATGACCTTCCTTCCTGTTGTTTTGTTGTTGTTTTAACGCGGGTCGAGTCCGTTACTGGTCGGACAGCGATGAAGGCTTTTTCGTCTAGTAGTCTTTCTATTTGATGGGTGAAAAGGGATTTATAGCCATAAATTAAGATTTATCAATTAAAAAGTAAGACTAATTAGGCAAAAAAGACTTTGCCAAAGGTCGAGGATTTTCTCTGGGCACTGCACTTTTGCGATTTTTGCCGCTCTATCCATGGCCTGGAAGCGGCGACCCCCATCGCTTCCCCCTGCCCAGATTGAGACTCGATGGCCGGTGTTTTTTCTTCTGTGACGAGGTTGCGCCGTGCCTGCATGGCAGGGTGGGTCGCTGTGTCGATGCTGTTCAGCGGCGGCTGCAGCCATCAACAGGGGCAGGACATGGTCACGCAGTTCAGCAATGCCAAGCCCCAGGAGTTCTTGCAGACCAGTGTCGACCGCATGGCAACGCTGGCCATGCACGACAACCTGCAAAGCCTCTACCTGCTGATGAGCAAGCTTTACCTGCGCAACCCCGAGGAACTGCGCAAATCCGGCTTTCTTGACGCCCGCACCGCGGAAAAACAGGTGCGCATGGCCATCGAGCAGCAACAACCCTTGCCGACCCTGGGTGGCAAGAAGGACCTGGCCGCCCTGAGCTACGCCATGAGCCCGGAGTTTCTCGGTGATCGGGTCGGGGCGTTCATCTATGCCATCGGCAGCATGCTGGTCACCGCTCATGGCAATCGCCTCGAGTTCTACATGACCGACACCATCGACCCGCGTTTTGTCAGCAATGCGGCGCGCAACATCGAAAAAGCCACTTGGCTGCTTAGCCAGCGGCAGAACAAGGACGGCAAGCCGCTGCTGTTTTCCAATGAGATTTCGGAGGAGGGCAGCAACCTGAGTTTTGCCGTCGAGTTCGGGAAAATTGTCGCCCGATTGGACCTGCTGACCCAGATGCTCGACGAGCGTTACCGGCGTATCGGTTTGAATTACGCCCAGAGCCTGCTGTTCCTCAATTTCCTCCCGGTTCAGTGATTAGAGGAGAAAGGAATAAAGATAGATCATATCGATATAGGGAGTTATAAGAAAAATCGCTATGCTCGCGGCCAGATTTTTCACGCGGTCGTGCTGAGACGGGTTTAATGGATTTCGGTAATGTCGGTTTAGTCGTTGCGGGCCTGGTGGTCGGCTTCATCGTTGGAATGACCGGCGTCGGCGGTGGTTCGCTGATGACCCCGATCCTGTTGTGGTTTGGTATCAACCCGGCGACGGCGGTGGGTACGGACCTGCTGTATGCGGCCATTACCAAGTCTGGCGGCGTATTGGTTCATGCCAAGAACCGCAACATCGACTGGGCCATCACCGGCTGGTTGACGTTGGGCAGCGTGCCGGCGGTCGGCTTGACCTTGTGGTTCCTCAGCAGCTTGCACAGCTCGCCCGACGCCATGAACGCGGTGATCAAGCAAGCCTTGGGCTTCGTGTTGTTCGCCACCGCCCTGGCAATCCTGTTCAAGAAGCGTTTGCTGCAATTCGCCCACGACCGTGCCGGGGGGCACTACAACCCCTCTGGTGCGCGTCTCAATGTGCTGACGGTCATCACCGGTCTCGTACTGGGGGCGATGGTCGCGTTGACGTCCATTGGCGCCGGCGCCCTGGGCACTGTCGCGCTGTTCATCCTCTACCCGTTCCTGGTCACCAAGCGCCTGGTGGGCACCGAGATCGCCCACGCCGTGCCGCTGACCCTCGTCGCTGGCCTGGGCCATGCGAGCATGGGCAACATGGACTGGCACATCCTGGGTTTCCTGCTGATCGGTTCGTTGCCGGGGATCTACCTGGGCAGTCATTTGTCGGGCCGTATCTCCGACGAGCTGCTGCGCCCCTGCCTGGCGGTGATGCTGGCGATGATCGGGTTCAAGCTGGCGTTCTAGAACGATCACCCCGATCCAGTGTGGGAGCGAGCTTGCTCGCGATGACGCAGGCACATTCAGCATCGATGCAAGCTGAACCACCGCTATCGCGAGCAAGCTCGCTCCCACAGTGATCCCCGTTCCAACTCTCGCGCCGCACTCTCCCTACGGTTGCGCAATGATCCCCCTGGCCTAAGCTTCAAGGCAGGCAGGCGCAGTATTGAGCGACTCTCGCGGAACAATCGCCGCCCTGTGCAATCAGTACAGCGTAAATATCAAAAGGAGAGGCGCATGCTCATTCGGTCGTTGACCTTCGCTACCTTGCTGGCCATCGCCGGCCCCCTGTTCGCAGCCGATGGCGACTCACCCCTGGTGGCGGATGCAGGCAGGGCGCGCGCCCTGATCGTCATCGCGCCCAGTACAGTCGACCCGGCCTGGGTCAGCCTGAAAAAGGCCTTGGATGAACCGGCGGGCAAGCAGGGTTTTTCCGAGCGCAACATGGTGCTCTACACCGTGCTCAATACCATTGGGCAGCGCGATGGCAAGGACCTGGACCCGCAAAGCACCATGGCGCTGATCCGCTCCCTCAAGCTGGGCGCCGGGGCCCAGACCAAGATCATCCTGGTGGGCAAGGACGGGGAAAAGAAGCTTGAGCATTCCGGGGCGATCGAATTGAAAGACCTCTTCGACACCGTCGATAAACTCCCCGCCGCGGAAAAAGAAGCGACGCCCCCGGCGCCACCTCCCGCGCCGGAGCCCGCACCGGCCAAGGATGCGAAAGGCACCAAGCCTGGCAAGGCAACCAAGCCGACAGCGCCGCCGAAGCCGCTGGATGACTGATGCCCGTGTGGCCAATGCCAGTCAGTTAAGCCTCAAACCCGTGGGAGC
>NZ_JACNDD010000087.1:0-28678 GCF_017351395.1 Pseudomonas sp. FW305-28 | reverse complement strand
CCGAACCCCCGACACCTTGCGGCAATGCACCAGTGCGTCGCGGATCATGAAGTTCACCAGGGTCGGCGAGACCCCCAGCTCCTTGGCGATGTCCTTCTGTGGCACGCCGTGCAGGCGGTACATCTCGAAGGCATAGCGGGTGCGGCTGGGCAGTTCGGTCAGCGCGTCGGCGATGTGCTCCAGCGTCGAGAAGTTGATATGGGAGGTTTCTGGCGAAGCACCCTGGATCACCACGTTCAACCCTTCCTCCTCCGGCCCCGAGTATTTCTGTTCCAGCGCCTGCTTGCGGTAGTGGTCGATCGCCAGGTTGCGCACGATCTGGAACAGATAACTGAGTTGCGCCTTGAACGAGGAGGTGATCTGTGGTGCCGATTGCAGCCGGAAAAAGGCGTCCTGCACCACATCTTCCGCGCGGGACCGGCAACCGGTAATGCGCGCCGCGATCTTGACCAGGATCAGTCGGTTATCGACGAACGCCTGGAGTAACGGTGAGTCGCACCTGCTTGTGGATACTTGTTCCGTCATGGAATTCACCTTGCTGCAAAAAGTTAGCGGGACGTCCGGATGCCGGACCCGTCCTACACATCGAGCGCCAAATTAGGCTTAATGATAATGATTGTCAATTGAGAAGAAGAATTATTGATGTAATAAAGTCCAGCCTCGGCGCCGCGACCCATTGCCGCGGTGCCTGGCCGCTGGCTGCCTGGCTGCATGCCGCGGTGAGTCGGCTGCCGGACTAATTATTTGCCGCGGCTATCCGTTCCATGGGGGACAACTTGCAAGCCGAATTCAGGCAGGAAACCCCCATGACCGACGCGTTCGAACTCCCCAGCACCCTGGCTCATGCCCTCCAGCGCCGCGCCGCGTTGACGCCGGACCGGGTGGCCCTGCGCTTCCTTGCCGACACCCCTGGGCAGGGTGTGGTGTTGAGTTATCGCGACCTGGACCTGCGCGCCCGGACCATCGCCGGCGCCTTGCAGGCCGAAGCGGCGTTGGGTGATCGCGCCGTGCTGTTGTTTCCCAGTGGCCCGGATTACGTCGCGGCGTTTTTTGGCTGCCTCTACGCCGGGGTGATTGCAGTGCCGGCCTATCCGCCGGAGTCCGCCCGTCGCCACCATCAGGAGCGCCTGCTGTCGATCATCGCCGACGCCGAACCGCGCCTGCTGCTCACCAGCAGCGATCTGCGCGAACCGTTGCAGGCCATCGAGTCGGCGCCGCCGGTGTTGTGCGTCGATACCCTCGACCCGGCCCACGCCGGGCAATGGCGGATGCCGACGCTGCAGGACGATGACATTGCCTTCCTGCAATACACCTCCGGCTCCACCGCGCTGCCCAAGGGTGTGCAGGTCAGCCACGGCAACCTGGTGGCCAACGAACTGCTGATCCGTTATGGCTTCGGCATCGACCTGAACCCCGACGACGTCATCGTCAGCTGGCTGCCGCTGTACCACGACATGGGTCTGATCGGCGGTCTGTTGCAGCCGGTGTTCAGCGGCGTTCCCTGCGTATTGATGTCCCCGGCTTATTTCCTGGCCCGCCCCGTGCGTTGGCTCGAAGCGATCAGCGAGTACGGCGGCACCATCAGCGGCGGCCCGGATTTCGCCTATCGGTTGTGCAGCGAGCGGGTCAGTGATGCGGCCCTGGAACGTCTCGACCTGAGCGGCTGGCGCGTGGCTTATTCCGGCTCCGAGCCGATCCGCCTCGACACCCTGGAGCGTTTTGCCGAGAAATTCGCTCCGTGCGGCTTCACGCCGGACAATTTCATGGCCTCCTATGGCCTGGCCGAAGCGACTTTGTTCGTCGCCGGCACGCCGCGCCGCCACGGCATTCCTTCGTTGCGAGTGGATGACGCAGCCTTGGCGCAGAACCGGGCCGAGCCGGGGCAGGGCAGCGCGGTGATGAGTTGCGGTGTCAGCCAGCCCGGGCACGCGGTGCTGGTCGTCGAGCCCACCACGTTGCAGCCGTTGGCCGACAATCAGGTCGGTGAAGTCTGGGCCGCCGGGCCGAGCATCGCCCTGGGTTACTGGCGCAACCCTGAAGCCAGCGCCAAAACCTTTGTCCAGCACGACGGCCAGACCTGGTTGCGCACCGGCGACCTGGGTTTCCGGCGCGGCGGCGAACTGTTCATCACCGGTCGCCTGAAAGACCTGCTGATCGTGCGCGGGCACAATCTCTATCCCCAGGACATCGAGCAAACCATCGAGCGCGAAGTGGAGGTGGTGCGCAAGGGCCGGGTGGCGGCGTTCGCGGTCAACGACAACGGCGAGGAGGGCATCGGCATCGCTGCGGAAATCAGCCGCAGCGTGCAGAAAATCCTGCCGCCCGAAGCCTTGATCAACGCCATTCGCCAGGCCGTGGCCGAGGCCTGCCAGCAAGCCCCGAGCGTGGTGGTGCTGCTCAATCCCGGCGCGCTGCCCAAGACCTCCAGCGGCAAGTTGCAGCGCTCGGCCTGCCGCATCCGGTTGGCCGACGGCAGTTTGGACAGTTACGCTCAGTTCCCGTCAGCGGCAGCAGACGTGGCTGACGAACCCGCCCCGTCCTCCGCGTTGCAAACCCTCATCGGTCAGGTCTGGCGGGAGCAATTGCAGGTCGAGCAGGTCCGGGCCGACGATCATTTCTTCCTGCTGGGCGGCAACTCCATCGCCGCCACCCAGGTGATCGCACGCCTGAGCGAAACCCTCGGGCTGGCGCTCAACCTGCGCCTGCTGTTCGAAGCGCCGACCCTGGCGGCGTTCGCGGCGGCGGTGGCGAACCAGCAGCGGGACGGCGGCCAGGCCCAGGGCGCGATCAGCCCATTGCCGCGCCATGCGCCACTGCCGCAATCCCTGGCGCAGAACCGTTTGTGGATCACCTGGCAGCTCGACCCGGTGAGCCGTGCCTACAACATTCCCGGCGCCTTGCACCTGCGCGGCGAGCTGGACGAAGACGCGCTGCGGGCCAGTTTCCAGCAACTGATCGAGCGTCACGAGTCCTTGCGCACGCGGTTCCTGGAGCGGGATGGGGTGGCCTTGCAACAGGTCGATCCGGCCGGCGAATTCAAGCTGCAGGTGATCGATCTCAGTGACGAACCTGCCAACCGGCGCGAAGCCCGGGCGCGGCAGGTTCGAGAAGACGAAGCGGCCACGCTGTTCGATCTGGAGAAGGGACCGCTGCTGCGGGTCACCCTGTTGCGCCTCGACGAGGATGACCATCAACTGCTGGTGACGCTGCACCACATCATCGCCGACGGCTGGTCGATGAATGTACTGATCGAAGAATTCTCCCGCTTATACGCCGCCATCTCCCAAGGCCAGGTTGTTGAACTGGCACCATTGCCCTTGCAATACGCCGACTACGGCAGTTGGCAACGCCAGTGGCTCGCCCAGGGCGAGGCCGAGCGCCAACTGACCTACTGGAAGCAGCAACTGGGCGCTGAACAATCGCCCCTGGTGCTGGGCACGGATCATCCACGCAGCGCTCAACGCCAGCGCAGCGCCGCGCGGCACAGCCTGCGCCTGGACAAGGACCTCGGCGAGGCCCTGCGCCACGTGGCCCAGGCCCATGACGCGACGCCGTTCATGCTGTTGCTGGCGGCTTTCCAGGCGCTGTTGCAGCGTTACACCGGGCAATCCGACATCCGCGTCGGTGTGCCCAACGCCAACCGTCCGCGCCTGGAAACCCAGGGGCTGATCGGCTTCTTCATCAACACCCAGGTCCTGCGCGGGCAGGTCGATTCCCGTCAACCGTTTGCCGCGTTGCTGGCCCAGGCCCGGGAAGCCACGCTCGGGGCCCAGGCCCACCAGGACCTGCCATTCGAGCAACTGCTCGAAGCGTTTCCCGAGGCGCGCGAGCAAGGTCTGTTCCAGGTGATGTTCAACCACCAGCAGCGTGACCTGAGTGCCTTGCGCCGTCTGCCGGGGCTGCTGGCCGAGGAGTTGCCGTGGCACAGCCGCGAAGCCAAGTTCGACCTGCAATTGCACAGCGAAGAAGATCGCAACGGCCGGTTGACCCTGTCGTTCGACTACGCCGACGAACTGTTCGAGGCGGCGACCATCGAGCGGCTGGCAGCGCATTACTGCAACCTGTTGCGGGCGGTCTGTGCCGATCCGCAGCAAGCCATCGGCGATGTACCGTTATTGACCGCCGATGAACACCGCCAACAGCAGCAGTGGAGCGCGGCCCCGTGCGAGCTGGCCAGCCAATGGCTGCCGGAGCTGTTGAACGAGCAGGCCCGCAGCACGCCGCAACGGATCGCCCTGCGCTGGGACGGTGGTCAACTCGATTATGCCGAGCTGCACGCCCAGGCCAACCGCCTGGCCCATTACCTGCGGGACAAGGGCGTTGGCCCGGATGTGTGCGTGGCGATTGCCGCCGAGCGTTCGCCACAGTTGCTTATCGGCGTGTTGGCCATCATCAAGGCCGGCGGTGCCTATGTGCCGCTGGATGCGGACTACCCGGCCGAACGCCTGGCCTACATGCTCGACGACAGCGGCGTCGACCTGCTGCTGACCCAGACCGCGTTGCTGGAGCGTTTGCCAGCCTGCGACGGCGTCAGTGTCATCGCCATGGATGCCTTGCACCTGGAACAATGGCCGAGCAACCCGCCGGGCCTGCACCTGCACGGCGATCACCTGGCCTACGTGATCTACACATCCGGCTCCACCGGCCAGCCCAAAGGCGTCGGCAACACCCACGCGGCCCTGGCCGAGCGCCTGCAATGGATGCAAGCGACCTATGGGCTGGATGCCACCGATGTGCTGATGCAAAAGGCCCCCATCAGTTTCGACGTGTCGGTCTGGGAGTGCTTCTGGCCGCTGATCACCGGCAGTCAACTGGTCCTGGCTGGCCCCGGTGAGCACCGTGACCCGCACCGCATCGCCCAGTTGGTGCAGCAGTTTGGCGTCACCACGCTGCACTTCGTACCGCCGCTGCTCAGCCTGTTTGTCGAAGAACCGCTGAGCGCCCGCTGCACCAGCCTGCGCCGGCTGTTCTGCGGTGGCGAAGCCTTGCCGGCCGAGTTGCGCAACCGGGTGCTGGCGCAACTGCCGTCGGCGCAATTGCACAACCGCTACGGCCCGACCGAAACCGCGATCAATGTCACCCATTGGCATTGCACCGAAGCTGATGGCGAGCGCTCGCCCATCGGCCGTCCCCTGGGCAATGTGCTGTGCCGGGTGCTCGACAGCGACCTCAATCCCGTGCCGGCCGGTGTGCCGGGCGAGCTGTGCATTGGCGGCCTGGGCCTGGCCCGGGGTTACCTCGGGCGTCCGGGCCTGAGCGCCGAGCGTTTCGTCGCCGACCCAATGGGGCCGGCCGGTGCGCGGTTGTACCGCACCGGCGACCGGGTGCGTTGGGGCGCCGACGGCGTGATCGAATACCTCGGCCGCCTCGACCAGCAGGTCAAGCTGCGCGGCTTCCGGGTTGAACCGCAGGAAATCGAAGCGCGCCTGCTGGCCCAGGACGGCGTCGCCCAAGTGGCGGTGCTGGTGCGCGACACCTCGGCCGGTCCGCAGTTGATCGGTTATTACACCGCGCCGGAGGTCGCCCACGGCCAGGACGAATTGAACACCCGGCTCAAGGCCGCCCTGGCCGCCGAACTGCCGGACTACATGGTGCCCGCCCAACTGCTGCGCCTGGACGCCATGCCCTTGAGCCCGAGCGGCAAGCTCGATCGCCGCGCCTTGCCTGAACCGCAATGGCAGGTGCGCGAGCATGTCGAGCCGGTCAGCGCCCTCCAACAGCAAATCGCCGGCATCTGGCGCGACGTGCTGGGACTGGCGAGGATCGGCCTGCGGGACGATTTTTTTGCCCTCGGCGGCCATTCGCTGCTGGCGACCCAGATCATTTCCCGCACTCGCCAGGCCTGTGACGTGGAACTGCCGTTGCGAGCGCTGTTCGAGGCGAGTGAACTGGGGGCTTTCGCCGAGCAAGTGCGGTTGATCCAGGCCAGCGGCCAGACCAATCGCCAGCCGCCCATCGAGAAGGTCGACCGCAGCCAACCGGTTCCGCTGTCGTATTCCCAGCAGCGCATGTGGTTCCTCTGGCAGATGGAGCCGGACAGCCCGGCCTACAACGTCGGCGGCATGGCGCGGTTGCGCGGGGTGCTGGATGTCGGGCGCTTCGAGGCGGCCTTGCAGGCGTTGATCCTGCGCCACGAAACCCTGCGCACCACGTTCCCGAGCGTCGACGGCGTGGCCTGCCAACAGGTGCACGGCGAGACGGGCCTGCGCATGGACTGGAAGGACTTCTCGATGCTGGCCGCTGACATTCGTCAGCAGCGGGTGCAGCAACTGGCCGACAGCGAGGCGCACCAGCCCTTCGACCTGGAAACCGGACCGCTGCTGCGGGCCTG
This sequence comes from Pseudomonas sp. FW305-28, assembly GCF_017351395.1. Classification (NCBI taxonomy): domain Bacteria; kingdom Pseudomonadati; phylum Pseudomonadota; class Gammaproteobacteria; order Pseudomonadales; family Pseudomonadaceae; genus Pseudomonas; species Pseudomonas sp. FW305-28. The sequence goes on along the minus strand of NZ_JACNDD010000087.1, from coordinate 22,347 downwards.
CCTGGTCAAGACCGCCGAGCATGAGCATTACTTTGTGCTGACGCTGCACCACATCGTCACCGAAGGCTGGGCGATGGACATTTTTGCCCGTGAACTGAGCGCGCTGTACGAAGCCTTTGTCGACGACCGTGAATCCCCGCTGGAACCCTTGCCGGTGCAGTACCTGGACTACAGCGTCTGGCAGCGCCAGTGGCTGGAATCCGGCGAGCGTCAACGGCAGTTGGACTACTGGACCGCGCAACTGGGCCGCGAGCATCCGCTGCTGGAGCTGCCCGGCGACCGCCCGCGTCCGTCGGTGCAGAGCCATCGCGGTGAACTGTTCCGTTTCGATCTCAGTGATGAGCTGGCCGCGCGGGTCCGCGCCTTCAACGCGCAACAGGGCCTGACCCTGTTCATGACCATGACCGCCGCCCTGGCCGTGTTGCTCTACCGCTACAGTGGCCAGATCGACCTGCGCATCGGCGCGCCGGTGGCCAACCGCATCCGCCCGGAAAGTGAAGGGCTGATAGGTGCGTTCCTCAACACCCAAGTGCTGCGTTGCCAGCTCGACGGGCAGATGTCGGTGGGCGAACTGTTCGAACAGGTGCGCCACACCGTCATCGAAGGCCAGTCCCATCAGGACTTGCCATTCGATCATCTGGTGGAAGCCCTGCAACCACCGCGCAGTGCGGCCTACAACCCGTTGTTCCAGGTGATGTGCAACGTGCAGCGCTGGGAATTCCAGCAGAGCCGCACGCTGGCCGGCATGACCGTCGAATACCTGGTCAACGACGCCCGGGCCACCAAGTTCGACCTCAACCTGGAAGTCACCGACCTGGATCAGCGCCTGGGTTGCTGCCTGACCTACAGCACCGACCTGTTCGACGAACCGCGCATCGCGCGCATGGCCGGGCACTGGCGCAATCTGCTGCAAGCGCTGCTGGACGATCCGAGCCGACGGCTGAGCGAGCTGCCGTTGCTCGATGCAGGCGAGCAGCAACAACTGCTCGACAGCCTGGGCGTCGAGCCCGGTGAGCATCGCCTGGACCAATGCATTCACCCACTGTTCGCCGAACAGGCCCGGGCGCGTCCCGATGCACCGGCCCTGACCTTCGCCGGGCAGACCCTGACGTATGCGCAACTGGACAGCCGCGCCAATCGCCTGGCCTGGCGCCTGCGCGAGGCAGGCGTCGGGCCGCAGGTGCGGGTCGGCCTGGCCCTGGAGCGCTCGCTGGAAATGGTCATCGGCCTGCTGGCGATCCTCAAGGCCGGCGGCGCCTACGTGCCGCTGGACCCGGAATACCCGCTGGATCGCCTGCACTACATGATCGAAGACAGTGGCATCAGCCTGCTGCTCAGCGACCGGGCGATGCTCCAGGCCCTCGGTGCACTGCCCGAGGGTGTGGAGTGCTGGTGCCTGGAAGATGATTCGCCGGCCTTGGCGCAGTACCCGGATCACTCACTGCCGCTGATCAACCTGCCGCAACACCAGGCCTATCTGATCTATACCTCCGGTTCCACCGGCAAGCCCAAGGGCGTGGTGGTGTCCCACGGTGAAATCGCCATGCATTGCCAGGCGGTGATCCAGCGCTTTGGCATGCGCCCGGACGACTGTGAGCTGCATTTCTATTCCATCAACTTCGATGCGGCCACCGAACGCCTGTTGGTGCCGCTGCTCATTGGTGCCCATGTGGTGTTACGGGCCCAGGGCCAGTGGGACGCCGAGGAAATCTGCGGGCTGATTCGCCAGCACCGCATCAACATCCTGGGGTTCACCCCCAGCTACGGTAGCCAGTTGGCGCAGTGGTTGGCGACCCAGGGCCAGACCTTGCCGGTGCGCATGTGCATCACCGGCGGCGAAGCCCTGACGGGCGAGCATTTGCAGCGCATTCGCGCGGCGTTCAGCCCGAGCCTGTTCTTCAATGCCTATGGCCCGACCGAAACCGTGGTCATGCCCCTGGCGAGCCTGGCCCCCGAGCAATTGGAGGAGGGTGCGGCCAGTGTGCCGATTGGCAGCGTGATCGGTGCCCGGGTGGCGTACATCCTCGACGCGGACCTGGCGTTGGTGCCGCCGGGTGCCACGGGCGAGTTGTATGTGGGCGGCGCCGGTCTGGCCCAGGGGTATCACCAGCGTCCGGGGATGACCGCCGAGCGTTTCGTCGCCGACCCGTTCGCCACCGACGGTGGACGCCTCTATCGCACCGGCGACCTGGTGCGCCAGCGTGCCGACGGGTTGGTGGAGTACCTGGGACGGATCGACCATCAGGTGAAAATCCGTGGTTTCCGCATCGAACTGGGGGAAATCGAAACCCGCCTGCTGGAACATGAGGCGGTGCGCGAGGCCGTGGTCCTGGCCCTCGACACGCCCGGCGGCAAGCAACTGGCCGGCTACCTGGTGAGCGACATCGCCAGCCAGGATGACGAGCGACAAGCGGCCCTGCGCGACGCCTTGAAAAACCACCTCAAGGCGCAGTTGCCGGACTACATGGTGCCCACGCACCTGATCCTGCTGGCGAGCATGCCGCTGACCGCCAACGGCAAGCTCGACCGCCGCGCCTTGCCGCTGCCCGATCCTGAACTCAATCGCCAACTTTACGTGGCGCCGAGCAATGCCCTGGAACAGACCTTGGCGGCGATCTGGTGCGACGTGCTGAACGTGGCGCAGGTGGGCCTCAACGATAATTTCTTCGAGCTGGGCGGTGATTCGATCCTGTCCATCCAGGTGGTCAGCCGTGCCCGGCAACAGGGCATTCATTTCACGCCCCGGGACTTGTTCCAGCACCAGACCGTACAGACCCTGGCCGCCGTCGCCACGCGCAGCCAGCAAGTGCATGCCGAGCAGGGCCTGTTGCAGGGCGAGTCCGGGTTGACGCCGATCCAGCACTGGTTTTTCGAGCGCCCGATCCCCAACCGCCATCACTGGAACCAGGCATTGCTGCTGGAACCGACCACGGCCCTGGACCCGCAACGGCTGGAGCAGGCGCTGCGTAGCGTCTTCCAGCACCACGATGCCTTGCGCCTGGGCTTTGACGAAAGCGCCGGACATTGGCGTGCCGAGCACCAGTCGCTGACTGACGCTGTGCTGCTGCAGCAGGTCAGCGTGGACACTGCCCAGGCATGCGAAGCGTTGTTTGCCGAGGCGCAGAGCCGTTTCAATCTAGCCACCGGGCCGTTGCTGTGTGCCGTGCTGGCGCAGTTGCCGGATGGTCGGCAACGGTTGTTGATCGTCATTCATCACCTGGTGGTGGACGGTGTGTCGTGGCGAGTGCTGATGGACGATCTGCAAACCGTCTATCGCCAACTCGTCGCCGGGCAGGCGGCGCAACTGCCGGCCAAGACCAGCCCGTTGCGCGACTGGGCCGCGCGTTTGCAGGCCTACGCCGGCAGCGAGTCCCTGCGCGAGGAGCTGGGTTGGTGGCAAGCGCAATTGAGCGGTGCGCAAGTGCAACTGCCGTGCGCGAATCCTGACGGCGGGCTGCAGGAGCGTCACGGGCAAACCGTCAGCGTGCGCCTGGACGCCGAGCGTACCCGGCAACTGCTGCAACAGGCGCCAAGCGCTTACCGCACCCAGGTCAATGACCTGCTGCTCACGGCGTTGGCCCGGGTGCTGTGCCGTTGGAGCGGCCATGATTCGGCCTTGGTCCAGCTCGAAGGCCACGGCCGCGAAGCGCTGTTCGACGACCTCGACCTGACCCGCACCGTCGGCTGGTTCACCAGCGTCTATCCCGTGCGCCTGAGTCCTGCGGTTGAAGATTTCAGCGTCTCGATCAAGGCCATCAAGGAGCAACTGCGCGCGGTGCCCCACAAGGGCCTCGGTTATGGTGTGCTGCGTTACCTGGCGGACGCGCCGACACGCGAGGCGATGGCCGGCCTGCCACACGCGGCGATCACCTTCAACTACCTGGGCCAGCTTGACCAGACCCTGGGCCAGGAGGCGCTGTTCCAGCCGCTGGATGCGCCCCTGGGTGCCATCCACGATCCCGATGCGCCGCTACCCAACGCGTTGAGCGTCGACAGCCAGGTCAGCGGCGGCGAACTGGTGCTGCGCTGGACCTTCAGTGCCCAACGCCATGAGCGCGAGACCATCGCGGCCCTGGCCGAGGCTTACCTCGATGAGTTGCAACGCCTCATCGAACACTGCCTGACGGACGAGGCGGGCGGGCTGACGCCATCGGACTTCCCCCTGGCGAAGCTGACCCAGGGCCAGCTGGACAGCCTGCCGGTGCCGGCCGCGCAGATCGAAGACGTCTACCCGTTGACGCCCATGCAGGAAGGCATGCTGTTGCATACCCTGCTGGAGCCGGGCACCGGCCTGTACTACATGCAGGATCGCTACCGCATCGACAGCGCACTGGACCCGCAGCGTTTTGCCCAGGCCTGGCAGGCGGTCATCGCCCGTCACGAAGCCTTGCGCGCATCGTTCTGCTGGAACGTCGGCGAAGACATGCTGCAAATCATCCACAAGCCAGGCCGCACGCCAGTGGATTACCTCGACTGGTCCGAGGTGCCTGAAGACGCCCAGGAAGCCAAGCTCCAGGCTCTGCTCAAGGATGAGCGCGAGGCCGGTTTCGATCTGTTGAACCAGGCGCCATTCCACCTGCGGCTGATTCGGGTCGGCGCGGCGCGCTACTGGTTCATGATGAGCAACCACCACATCCTCATCGATGCCTGGTGCCGTTCGCTGCTGATGGATGACTTTTTCGAGATCTACACCGCCCTGGGCGAGCAGCGCGAGCCGCAGTTGGCTGTGCCGCCGCGCTATCGCGACTACATCGGCTGGCTGCAACACCAGAGCCTGGACGCAGCCCGGCAGTGGTGGAAGCACAACCTGCAAGGCTTCGAGCGGACCACGCCGATCCCTGGCGACCGGCCGTTCCTGCGCGAGCACGCCGGTGACAGCGGCGGCATGATCGTCGGCGACTGCTACACCCGTCTCGATGCCCGGGACGGCGCACGGCTGCGGGAACTGGCCCAGGCCCATCAACTGACGGTCAACACCTTCGCCCAGGCGGCGTGGGCCCTGGTCCTGCGCCGGGTCAGCGGCGACCGCGACGTGCTGTTCGGCGTCACCGTGGCCGGGCGCCCGGTGGAACTGCCGCAGATGCAACGCACCGTCGGGCTGTTCATCAACAGTATCGCGTTGCGCGTGCAGATGCCCGAGGACCATCAGCGCTGCAGCGTACGGCAGTGGCTCAGCGATTTGCTGGACAGCAACATGCAACTGCGCGAGTACGAATACCTGCCGCTGGTGAGCATCCAGGAAGTCAGCGAACTGCCCAAGGGGCAACCGTTGTTCGACAGCCTGTTCGTGTTCGAGAACGCGCCGGTGGAAGTCTCGGTGCTGGACCGTGCCCAAAGCCTCAATGCCACCTCCGACTCGGGCCGTACCCACACCAATTTCCCGTTGACGGCGGTCTGCTACCCGGGGGATGACCTGGGGCTGCACCTTTCCTACGACCAGCGTTACTTCGATGAAACCACCGTCCAGGGTTTGCTGAGTGAGTTCAAGCGGCTGCTGCTGGCGCTGATGGAGGGCTTGCACGGTGACATGAGCGAGTTGCCGCTGATCGGTGCCCAAGAGCAGGACTTCCTGATCGAAGGCTGCAACCAGAGCGAGCATGGCTATCCGCTGGAGCAGAGCTACATCGAGCTGTTCGAGGCGCGGGTCGCGGTTCATCCGCAACGTCTTGCGGTCAGTTGCCTGGACACGACCTACAGCTACGCCGAGTTGAATGCGCGCAGCAACCGCCTCGGCCACGCGCTGATCGCGGCCGGGGTCGGTCCGGATCAGCCGGTGGCGTTGCTGGCTGAACGGGATGCGCAACTGCTGGGCATGATCATCGGCAGCTTCAAGGCCGGTGCCGGCTACTTGCCGCTGGATCCCGGCCTGCCGAGCCAGCGCCTGAGCCGCATCATCGAATTGAGCCGCACGCCTTTGCTGGTCTGCACCCAGGCCTGCCAGGCCCAGGCCCAGGCGTTGCTGGACGAGTTCGCCTGTTCCGGACGGCCGAAGTTGCTGGTGTGGGAAACCGTCCAGGCCAGCGACTTTTCGTCGCAAAACCCTGGCGTCTACAGCGGGCCGGACAACCTCGCCTACGTGATCTACACCTCCGGCTCCACCGGCCTGCCCAAAGGCGTGATGGTGGAACAGCGGGGCATGCTCAACAACCAACTGAGCAAAGTGCCGTACCTGGCGCTGAGCGAGGCGGATGTCATCGCCCAGACGGCGTCCCAAAGCTTCGATATTTCGGTCTGGCAGTTCCTGGCCGCGCCGTTGTTCGGCGCTCGGGTCGACATCGTGCCCAACGCCATCGCCCACGACCCGCAAGGGCTGCTGGAGCATGTGCAGCAACAGCGCATCACCGTGCTGGAAAGCGTGCCGTCGCTGATCCAGGGCATGCTCGCCCAGGAGCGCATCGGTCTGGACGGCCTGCGCTGGATGCTGCCCACCGGTGAAGCGATGCCGCCGGAGCTGGCCCACCAGTGGTTGTTGCGTTACCCGGACATTGGTCTGGTGAATGCCTATGGGCCGGCGGAATGCTCCGATGACGTGGCGTTCTTCCGCGTCGACCAGGCGTCGACCCGTGGCACTTACCTGCCGATTGGTACGCCCACCGACAACAACCGTTTGTACCTGCTCGACGGCGCGCTGGACCTGGTGCCGCTGGGGGCGGTGGGTGAGTTGTGCGTGGCGGGCACCGGGGTCGGGCGCGGTTATGTCAGCGATCCGTTGCGCACCGCCCCGGTCTTTGTGCCCAACCCGTTCGGGGCACCGGGAGAGCGGCTGTACCGCACCGGCGACCTGGCGCGGCGGCGCAGCGACGGGGTCTTGGAATACGTCGGACGCATTGACCATCAGGTGAAGATTCGTGGCTACCGCATCGAGCTGGGGGAAATCGAAGCGCGCTTGCATGAGCAGCCGGAAGTGCGCGATGGGGCGGTGGGCGTGCAGGAGGGCGCCAATGGCAAGCATCTGGTGGGCTACCTCGTGGCCACCGACTCGGCACTCAAACCCGCCGAACGCCTGGAGCGCATCAAGCAGCGCCTGCGGGCCGAACTGCCGGAATACATGGTGCCGCTGCACTGGCTGTGGCTCGATCGCCTGCCCCTCAACGCCAATGGCAAGCTCGACCGCAAGGCCTTGCCGGCCCTGGAGATCGGCCAGTTGCAAAGCCAGGACTATCAGGCACCCGGTAATGAACTGGAGCAGACCCTGGCAGACATCTGGGCCCAGGTGCTGAAAGTCGAGCGGGTAGGGGTACGGGACAACTTCTTCGAGTTGGGCGGTCATTCCCTGCTGGCGACGCAAATCGCCTCACGGGTGCAAAAGGCCCTGCAACGCAACGTGCCGCTGCGGGCGATGTTCGAGTGCAGCACGGTGCTGGAACTGGCCGACTACATCGATGGGCTGGCGGCCAGCGAAATCACTGAGGAGAAGGTGGACCGGTTGAATGATTTGATGGCGGAATTGGAAGGGTTGTAGTTTTGCGGCGTCTATGAAGGCCTCTTCGCGAGCAAGCTCGCTCCCACAGGGTTTTGTGAACGACGCAAATCCCATGTGGGAGCGAGCTTGCTCGCGATGGCGTCAGTCCTGACACAGCAAAGCCCAAGGTTGACGCCTCGCCCCGCACAGCTCAGTCTTCCCAAGCTTTTTTCCAGACTCAAACAAGGAGGCCACCCATGCCCTTTGCAACGATCGACGGACAACCGCTTCACTACCTGGACCAAGGCCAGGGCCCGGTGGTGCTGCTGGGCAGCAGCTACCTGTGGGACCACAGCATGTGGGCGCCGCAGATCGAGGTGTTGTCGCGGGATTATCGGGTCATCGCCCTGGACTTATGGGGCCACGGCCAGTCCGGGCAATTGCCTGAGGGCATGACCTCCCTGGACGACCTGGCCCGCCAGGCACTGACATTGATGGATCACCTGGGCATCGACCGCTTCAACCTGGTCGGGCTTTCTGTGGGCGGGATGTGGGGGGCGCGGCTGGCGTTGGCGGCGCCTGAGCGTGTGCAGACGCTGGTATTGATGGACACCTACGTCGGCGTCGAGCCTGAGCCGACCCGCCAGTACTATTTCTCGCTGTTCGACAGGATCGAAGCCAGTGGCAGCATTCCCGAGCCATTGCTGGACATCGTCGTGCCGATCTTCTTCCGACCGGGTATCGATCCGCAGTCGGCGCTCTACCAGCAGTTTCGCGCCACATTGGCCGCGCTGCCGACCGATCGCCTGCGCGCCAGCATCGTGCCGCTGGGGCGGATCATTTTCGGTCGGGACGACATCCTGCCGCGCCTGCATGCACTGGATGCCAAGGGCACAGTGATTATGTGCGGCGACCAGGACAAACCGCGTCCGCCGTCCGAGGCCAAGGAAATGGCCGAACTGATCGGTTGCCCTTGTCTGCTGATACCGGACGCGGGACACATTTCCAATCTTGAGAACCCGGAGTTCGTGACCGAGGCGTTGCTGAAGGTCTTGCGCAGCTGATCCACCGCATCGCGAGCAGGCTCGCTCCCACTGGGATTTTGTGACCGATGCAAATCCACTGTGGGGGCGAGCTTGCTCGCGATTGCAGTGTGTCTGTCACATCAATGCTGACTGATCTGCCGTCATCGCGAGCAAGCTCGCTCCCACCGGGGGCTGCAGTGGTTGTCGGTCACTTCGGCCCGAGAATCTTCACCAGCTTGTCCGGTGACGGCGCGCCTTGCTGCTGTTGCAGGTCGCCTTTGTCATCCAGATAGAAAATCGCCGGGGTGGCGGACAGTTCCAGTTCGTCCATCAACTGCTGGTTGGCGTCCAGTTTGGCCTGGATGGCGGGCGGTATGTCCTTGAGCGGCTTGAGCGTGCTGCCCTTGCCGGCCTTTTCATGCTCGGCCAGGGTTTTTTCCGGGTCCTTGGCGGCCAGCAAGGCGGCGGATTTACCCGGGCTGTCTTCGCGGATGATGCCCACCATGATGTGGCGCAACTGCACCTTGCCGGCCTTGACCCAAGGCCGGGCCTGTTCCCAGAACATGTTGCAGTACGGGCAGTTCGGGTCGCTGAACAGGTACACCGTGCGCGGTGCGTCCTTGTTGCCGTCGGCGATCCAGTTGCTCGCTTCCATCTTCGCCCAGATGGCCTTGGCCATCGGTGCATAGACCAGTTTTTGCAGCGGCTCGGCGCTCAGGTCCTTGCCCTCGGCGTCGTACAGGTTGCCCAGCAGGACGTGCTGCCCATCCGGGGTCAGGTACAGCGCCATGCCGCGGTTCTGGTACTGCGCCGCGTAACCGCGCAACCCGTCCGGGGCCTCGAAAGTACCGACGATTTTCGCGCCCTTGGCTTCGATCTTCTTGATGGCCGCAGGCAATTCTTCGGCCTGCAGCAGCGGGGCCTGCGACAGTGCGGCGGCGACGGCCAAGGTCAGCAGGTGGCGGAGGCGGGGCATGGCGGTTTCCTTGTGGCGGAGTGGGGCGTCGTGGACGAATCCGGCGTTTCGAAGTTTTCCAGGGCGCGGGCCAGGCTCGCTTCCGACAATTCACCCAGGTGGCTGCCCAGCAGGCGACCGTCGGCGCTGTAGAACAGGGTGGTCGGCAGGGCCATGGAACCCACGGCCTGGCCGAGGCGGCCGCTGCCATCGAACAATACGTTGGTCAGGCTCAGGCCCTGGGTGGCCAGGTAGGTGCTGACGCTTTGCATGCTTTCGGCCTGGTTGACGAACAGGAAGGTCAGGTCCGGACGCTGTTGCTGGGCTTCTTCGAGCACCGGCATTTCACGTCGGCAGGGCGGGCACCAGGTGGCCCAGAGGTTGATCACCAGGGGCCCGCCCTGGTAGTCGGTGAGTTTCACGGTCTGGCCGTCGGCGGTGCGCAGGGTGATGTCCGGCAACCGGGTGCCCTGTTCATAAATCGTCAACGACAGGCTCGCCACCAGCCAGAACAGCAAGCCGCTGCCGACGCCGAAGCCCAGCGGACGGCGCAGGGCCGGGCGGTGCCGGGCCCACAACAAGGCGCCTATCAGCAGCGCCACGATCCCCGGCCAGGCGAGGAAACCGCCGTCCCGCAGGTCGACGATCTGCCACGGGTCGTCCCGGTAATGTTGCCAATAGGCGACGACGAAGCCGATCCGTGCGGCCAAAAGCCCCAGTAGGAACAGCACGAACAGCACCGACTCAGGGTTCTCGCCACCGCGCCTGGCCACCCGCCAGCCGACGAAGGTCGCCAGGGCCAGGGCGCTGATCAGCAACAGATGGTTAAGGGCGATGGCGAAGGTGCCCAGGGTGAGCGTCAGCATCAGCGCGCGTCCCGGGTGAGGTTCCAGCGCTCCAGGAACGCCTTGGCGTCGACTTCCCCGGTGATCCGCTGGCTGCGGCGCTCTTCACCGTCGGCGCCGATCCACAGCAGGCTCGGCGGCCCCGGTACCTGGTAACGGCTCAGCAACGCGCGGCTGGCGGGGCTGTCGGCAGTGACGTCGAGGCGCAGCAGGCGCACGCCTTGCAGGGCGTCCAGCACCTCGGCGCGGCCGAATACCTGTTTTTCCATGATCTTGCAGGACACGCACCAGTCGGCGTAATAGTCCAGCAGCACCCACTGGCCCTGGCCCTTGGCGGCGTCCAGTTCCCGTTGCAGGGCGGCGGGTTCGCTGACGGTGACGAACGTGTCGTGGGCTTTGACGGTCGCGCTAGCCTCGCTGCCGGCGTAGACCTTCAGGGGTTGGAAGAGATCATCGCCACCGCCCGCCGCGCCAATCACCAGCAGGCTGCCCCACAGGCCGAACAGCAACGAAGCGCTGCCGCAGAGGTAGGCCATGCGGCCGAAGCCTTCGGTCTGGCGCCAGGCGCTGTAGGCGGCGATCAACAGCAGCACGCCCCACAGTCCGATCCACAGCGAGCTGTCGATGATCGGGCGAATCATCAGCAGCGCGGTACCCAGGAACAGGAAGCCGAACACGCCCTTGAGCAGGTTCATCCAGGCGCCGGGCTTGGGCAGGAAGCGGTTGCCCACGGTCACCAGGAGCAACAGTGGCAGGCCCATGCCGATGCCCATGGTGAACAGGATCAACCCGCCGTGCAGTGCATTGCCGCTCTGGGCGATATACAGCAGGGCGCCGGCCAGCGGGGCGGTCATGCACGGGCCCACCAACAGCCCGGACAGGGCGCCGAGCACGCCGGCGCCCACCAGGCTGCCACCGCGTCGCTGGCGTCCGGCGTTTTCCAGGCGGTCACGCAGCGCCGCGGGCAATTGCAATTCGAAGAAGCCGAACATCGGCAGCGCCAGCAACGCGAATACGGCCGCGAAGCTGCCCAGCAGCCACGGTTGTTGCAGCAGTGCCTGGAGGTTGGCCCCCAGCAGAGCGGCGAGCACGCCCATGGCCGCATACACCAGGGCCATGCTGATCACGTAGCTGCCGGCCAAGGCCAGGCCACGTCTCGGCCCGGCGCCGCTGCCCACCACCAGCCCGGCCAGGATCGGCAGCATCGGCAGCGAACAAGGGGTGAACGCCAGCAGCAGGCCCAGGCCGAAGAACACCAGCAGGCTCCAGCCCAAGGCCCGTTGTTGCAGGCCGCTGGCCAGGGCCTGGTCCGGCGCCTCGCCGGTGGCCGCCGCCGGTGCGCTGCCGCCCAGGTCAATCACCTGGGTCTGGGGCGGATAGCACAGGCCGGCGTCGGCACAGCCCTGGAAACCCACCTTGATCTTGCCCGTGGCACCGGCGGGGATCTTCAGTTCCAGCGCCTGGCGATAGACTTGCTGGTCGCCGAAAAACTCGTCGCTGTGGGCCTCGCCCTCCGGCAACTTGGGTTTCTGCGCCTCGGCCAGGCCCTCGAACTTGAGCCGCTGCTTATACAGGTAGTACCCATCGGTAATCTGCCAGAACAGCTGCGTTTCACCGGAGTCCAGGCGTTCGGAGGTCAACACGAACGCCTTTTCCACCGGCAGGAAATCGGGTTTGGTTTCGAAGGGATTGGCGGCCTGGGCCAGGCCCGAGATCAGAAACAGCCACAGCAAAAACAATCGACGCATGGATAAAGCCTTAGAACGAAGCGAGTGGAAAACACAATGGCGACTGGCGATTAACCGTCGATTAACCCGGCGGCGACCGGCAGGCCGTAATGATCGCCCATGTTTGCCGTACTCGTCGCATAATGTCGGCTTAATCGGCCGGCGGCCTAATGTACCTTTTTCCACGGGGCTTACCATGCGCGTACTGGTCTGCGAAGACGATGAGTTGATTGCCAGCGGGATCGTTGCCGGCCTCACGGCGCAGGGCTTGACGGTCGAGCACGTGGCCACCGCATCGGCGGCGCGGGCGATGGTCGGCGTGGCGGAGTTCGATGTCATGGTGCTGGACCTGGGATTGCCCGATGAGGACGGTCTCAAGCTGCTGCGGCAACTGCGCCAGCAGGGGCTGGAGACGCCGGTGCTGATCCTCACCGCCCGTGACTCGGTGACCGACCGGGTCGACGGCTTGCAGGCCGGGGCCGATGACTATCTGCTCAAACCCTTCGACCTGCGCGAGCTTGCGGCGCGCCTGCACACGTTGCTGCGGCGCGTGGCGGGGCGCAGCGTCAACCTGATCGAGCACGGTCGCCTGACCTACGACCCCAGCAGCCGGGAAACCACCCTGGACGGCCAGCCGGTGGATCTGTCCCGGCGCGAACAATCGCTGTTGCAGGCGCTCTTGCACAGTCGCGGCCGGGTGCTGTCCACCGAGCAACTCAAGGACAGCGTCTACGGGTTCAACGACGAGCTGGAAAGCAATGCCCTCAACGTCCATATCCATCACCTGCGGCGCAAGCTGGGGAATGGCATTGTCGAGACCGTGCGCGGCCTGGGCTATCGCCTGGGTCCGGCCGACGGCGCAGAGTCCTCCAAGTGATGAGCCTGCGACTGCGCCTGAGCCTGACCCTCGGCGCCGCCTTCGCCCTGATCTGGGCCCTGGCCGCGGCGTGGATGCTCAGCGACCTGCGCAACCAGATGATGTTCTCCCTCGACCAGCGCCTGGTGGCCTCGGCGCGGATGGTTGCCGGGTTGCTGGAGCAGATGCCGCCGTTGCCCAGCAAGGGCGACGGCACGCACTTGAGCTCCGAGCAACTGAGCATTCCCGGCGGCATGGCCTGTCAGGTCAGTTCCTTGCGCGGCGAGATTCTGGCCCGCAGCCACGGGACCCCGGAACAGGCCCTGGAAGCCGAGAAAATGGGCTTCCACGACCAGATGATCGACGGTGCGCCCTGGCGCAGCTTCACCCTGGCCCGAGGCGACTTGCGCATCACCACCGCCGACCGCCAGATCGAGCGCGAAGCCCTGAACATGTCGATACTGCTGGCTGCCTCGGTGCCGGTGGGCGTGGCGTTGCTCGGTTGCCTGTGCCTGTTGTGGCTGGGCATCGGCCAGGGCCTGGCGCCGCTCAATCGCATGCGCGATGCGCTGATGCGGCGCAATGCCGATTCCCTGGAGCCTTTGCAGATCCATCCGCTGCCCAGCGAGTTGCGACCGTTGCTGGAGACCCAGAACCAGCTGTTCCAGCGTATCGGCAAGACCATCGAGCGTGAGCGACGGTTGACCGGCGACGCTGCCCACGAGCTGCGCAGCCCGTTGACCGCCATCAAGACGCACCTGCAAGTGGCGCGCATGACCGAGGGCGCCGCCCGCGACCAATCCCTGGCCCGGGCCGAGGAGGGCGCCGACCGCATGCATCGCACACTCGAACAGTTGCTGCTGCTGGCTCGGGTCGAAGGCAGCCTGTCGTTCGACGATGGCGTGCACTGCAACGCCGAGCAGGTTGCGCGACTGGCGATCCAGGACGCGGCCAGCAGTGAGTCCCGGCGAATCAAATTGCACTTGGCCCCAGGGCTGTCCGACGCGCCGGTGCAAATGCCGGCGGTGCTCTCCATCGCCGCCTTGCGCAACCTGCTGGACAACGCCCTGCGCCATACTCCGGACGATACCGATGTGGAACTGAGCCTGGAAATGATCGGCCAGCGCGTGCGTTTCCAGGTCCGCGACCATGGCCCCGGCATCGCCGCCGACGACATCCAGCACTTGACCCAACGCTTCTGGCGCAACGGCCAGAGCACCGGCTGCGGGCTGGGGCTGGCGATCGTCCAGGCCATCGTCCAGCGTTGCGGTTGCGGCCTGCATTTCGACAGCCGCCCGGATGGGTTGCGGGTCGAATTGACCATGCCGGTGCAGCACCCCTGATCAAACGAGGGGTTCCGTGGCGAGGGAGCTTGCTCCCGCTGGGTCTGTAGGAGCTGGCGAAGCCTGCGATCTTTTGATCTTGAACTTTCGCTTGAGATCTAACTGTCTGGGACAAGATCGCAGCCTCGTTGCACTCGTCAGCTCCTACAGGCGCACTCGGCGGGAGGTCGTTGTACATCTGCTGTAACGACCTGCCATTGGCGCCCCGGCCTTATCCGGGTCTATGTTTTTTTCAGCTCGACTCAAGGACTGAGGAAAACCGCGCCATGGACACCTTCATCGAAATCTGCACAGCCACACCCAGCGATGCCGGCATCATCAGCCGCATCGCCGAACGCTCCATCCGGGTCGGGTGTGCCGTCGAACATCGCAACGATCCCACTGTCGTCGCCGCCTGGGTACGCAACAGCACCCTCGCGCATATCCGCCCCTGGCTGGTCGACCCACGCTTGCGCCTGACCCTGGCCCGTTTGCAGGGGCGGCCGACGGGTGTCGCCATGGCCTCGGCCAGTGGCCGGATCGCCTTCTGCTACGTACAGCCGGAGTCCTTCCGCCGCGGTGTCGGCCAGGCGCTGGTGCGGGACATCGAGGCCTGGCTGCGCGGGCGCGGCGTGGCCCGGGTGCGCCTCAACAGCACCCGTAGCAGCCAGGCGTTCTATCGACACCTGGGGTTCGAGCAAAGCGCTGATGCCTTCGCCATCGGCGGGGTCAAGGCCATTGCGATGCACAAGCCACTGATCGCGCCACAGGAGAAAGTGCTGCCCGCGAGTAAATCCCCCCGTGGCTGATGCGTTTCCACTACAGGAAACCTGCATGTGCGCCTCGACCGGATGCGCACCTGCCCGGTGTGTCGTTTTGGGTCACTACGTACTGCGGGGTCGAGAGATGTCAGTCGCCAACAGCCTTATCGAAGCACAGCCGGCCCGGGTCAGCCCCGTGCCGGCCGAGACGCTCTACCAGTTCAATGAGTCGCCGCTGCTGGCTCGCCAGAGTCGGCAGGAGTCCAATGCCCGCAGCTATCCACGGCGCATACCCCTGGCGCTCAAGCGCGCCAAGGGGTTGTATGTCGAGGACGTCGAGGGCCGCACCTTCATCGATTGCCTGGCCGGCGCCGGCACGCTGGCGCTGGGGCATAACCACCCGGTGGTGATCGACGCGATCCAGCAGGTGCTGGCCGACGAGCTGCCGTTGCACACCCTGGACCTGACCACGCCGGTCAAGGACCGCTTCGTCCAGGACCTGTTCGGCCTGTTGCCGGTGGAGCTGGCCGCCGAGGCGAAGATCCAGTTCTGCGGCCCCACCGGTACCGACGCGGTGGAAGCCGCCCTCAAGCTGGTGCGTACCGCGACCGGACGCAGCACCGTGCTGTCGTTCCAGGGCGGTTATCACGGCATGAGTCAGGGGGCATTGAGCCTGATGGGCAGCCTGGGGCCGAAGAAACCCTTGGGCGCCTTGCTCAGCAGCGGCGTGCAGTTCATGCCATACCCCTACAATTACCGCTGCCCGTTCGGGCTGGGCGGTGTCGAGGGCGTGAAGGCCAACCTGCATTACCTGGAAAACCTGCTGAACGACCCGGAGGCCGGCGTGCAATTGCCGGCGGCGGTCATCGTCGAAGTGGTGCAGGGCGAGGGCGGAGTCATTCCCGCCGACCTGGACTGGCTGCGCGGCTTGCGGCGGATCACCGAGCAGGCAGGGGTGGCGTTGATCGTCGACGAAATCCAGAGCGGCTTCGGTCGTACCGGCAAAATGTTTGCCTTCGAGCATGCCGGGATCATCCCGGACGTGGTGGTGTTGTCCAAGGCCATTGGCGGCAGCCTGCCGCTGGCGGTGGTGGTTTACCGCGACTGGCTCGACACCTGGTTGCCGGGCGCTCACGCCGGGACCTTCCGTGGTAATCAGATGGCCATGGCCGCCGGCTCGGCGGTCATGCGCTACCTGCGAGAGCACGACCTGCCGGCCCACGCCGCCGCCATGGGCGAACGCCTGAGCGAGCACCTGCACATCCTGCAACGGGACTACCCGCAACTGGGCGATATCCGCGGTCGCGGGCTGATGCTCGGTGTCGAGTTGGTGGACCCGGCGGGCAAGCCGGACGCCCAGGGCCATCCGCCGGTGCATGCCCAGCTGGCGCCACGGCTGCAACGCGAATGCCTCAAGCGCGGGCTGATCCTGGAGCTGGGCGGTCGCCAGGGCGGCGTGGTGCGGTTCCTGCCACCGTTGATCATCACCCGTGCCGAAATCGACCGGGTCGCCGAGATTTTCGGGCGAGCCCTGCATGCGGCGGTCACCGAGAGCTAATTTTCAGCCGGCCCCGTACGTTCCTTTCATATCCTGGCTGCGCATGTGACGCAGCGAACCTCGAGCAAAGATGGAGAGACACCCATGACTTCAGTATTCGACCGCGAGGACATCGTCTTTCAGGTCGTGGTCAACCACGAAGAGCAATATTCGATCTGGCCAGACTACAAGGCCGTCCCCGAGGGCTGGCGTACCGTCGGTAAAAGCGGCTTCAAGAAGGAGTGCCTGGCCTACATCGAAGAAGTCTGGACCGACATGCGCCCGCTGAGCCTGCGCAAGAAAATGGACGAGCAGGCGGCTGCGACCCACTAAAATGTAGAGCCTGTGGCAGCAAGAAAGTTATCCACAGGAAGGCTGCGGGAGAATGCAAATCTTGCAGTCACATCAGAACCGCTGTGGGAGCGAGCTTGCTCGCGATAGCGGTGGATCGGCAACATCAATGCCGGCTGACACTCCGCAATCGCGAGCAAGCTCGCTCCCGCAGAGGCCGGCCGGCGTTACCAGCTATTGCTCGATCAAAAAATCAATCAACGCCCGTGCCGCCGCCGGCAATTGCCGATGGGGCGGGTAGATGATTGAAAAGGGTCGGCTGCGCCCGCCAAAGTCCTCCAGCAAAGCCACCAGTTCCCCACGCTCGATTCGCTCCCGGACAATGAATTCATAGGTCTGGCAGATCCCCATCCCGGCCTGTGCCAGGGACACGATACCCAATACATCATCGGACACTTGCACATTGCCCGCCGGCAGCCATTCCCGGTCTTCATGATTGTCGCGAAACAGCCAGGGTGCGATGCGTCCGCTGCTGGGCATTACGAAGGGCAGGCAGGCGTGGGCAGCCAGTTCATCGACGTGCCGGGGCGTTCCGGCGCGCTGCAGGTAATGCGGCGCGGCCACCAGGCACAGTCGGGCGTCTTCGAGCTTGCGCCCGACCAGGCCGCTGTCCGGCAGCGGCCCAAGGCGGATCGCCAGGTCATACCCTTCGGCCACCAGATCGACATTGCGGTTGGTGATACTCAGCTCGACCCGAACTTGCGGGTAAGCCTCGGCGAAACGCGACAGCAGCGATGGCAGGCGGTAATGACCGTAGGTGGTCGGTACGCTCAAGCGCACACGACCGGTCAAGACACCGTCCTGGCCCTGGATTCGCCGCTCGGCGTCGTCAATCAGGGCAAAGGCCGAGCGCGACTGTTCCAGGTACAAGGTGCCGGCATCGGTCAGGTTCAGGCGCCGGGTCGTGCGTCGCAACAGTTGCACGCCGAGCCGGGCTTCGAGGCGGGAGATGGCGCGGCTCAGGACCGAAGGCGTAGTGCCCAGCGCCACGGCACCGGCGCTGAGCGTGCCTTTTTCCACGACCGTGACGAAGGCTTCCACGTCGGCCAGATAATCGAATCGACGGGCCATTGTTGCCTCCAGGGGCCAAGTGATGTTCCGGTGCGCCAGTTTATCGCCGGTGAACGCATCAATACAGTGAGCGCATCTTTTATCGAAACAGCCTGGAGTCATCATGAAAAAGCTCACGACCTTGGCAACGTCTGTCGTTCTGGCGGGTATTGGCGTCACGGCCCATGCCGATAACGTGCTGGTGGTCCTGTCGGATTCCGATCATCTGGATCTGAACAACGGCAAGGTTTTCCCCACCGGGTTTTACCTCAACGAATTGCTGCAACCGGTGAAGCTGTTGCTGGATGCCGGTCACCACGTGACGTTCGCCACCCCGGAGGGCAAGGCGCCGACGCTGGACCGGTCCTCGGTGGACAAGATGTACTTCAACAATGATCCGGCGGAGCTGGAGCGCTACCAGGCGTTGCTGGCGCAACTGAACATCACTTCGGCCAAGGACTCGCCGGTGATCAGCCTGGCCCGTGTCGAGCAGATCGGTCTGGAGCAGTTCGATGCCCTGTACATTCCCGGCGGGCATGCGCCCATGCAGGATTTGCTCACGAGCGCACCGCTGGGGCGGGTGTTGACGCACTTCCATGACAAGGGCAAGACCACCGCGCTGGTTTGCCACGGGCCGATCGCGTTGCTGTCGGCCCTGCCTGATGCCAAGGGCTTCGTTGGTCAGTTGACTACCAAAGGCCAGGCCTCGGCCCCGTCGAATTGGATCTACGCCGGGTACAAAATGACCGTGATCAGCAATCAGGAAGAAGAACTGGCCAAGGGGCTGCTGGGCGGTGGGAGCATGAAATTCTACCCACAGACCGCGTTGCAGCAGGCTGGCGGGCAGTACAGCAGCAACACCACGCCGTGGACTGCCCATGTGGTGACGGATCGGGAATTGATTACCGGCCAGAACCCGGCGTCGGCGCTGGCGGTGGGGCAGGCGTTGGTTGAGCGGTTGAAACCATAGGCCGGAAGACTTCCCAACCCTTGTGGGAGCGAGCTTGCTCGCGATTGCGGCGGGTCGGCAAGATCAATGTTGGCTGACACTCCGTCATCGCGAGCAAGCTCGCTCCCACAGGTTTTCTGGCACACCGCCTGGTTATTTGAACCGCCGCTCCACCCCTTTCTCCACCAGGATCTTCGCCGAAATCTCTTCCACGGAAAAATGCGTGGAGTTGATATGGGGAATGTTCTCCCGCCGGAACAGGTTTTCCACCTCACGCACTTCGAACTCGCACTGGGCGTAGCTTGAATAACGACTGTTGGGCTTGCGCTCGTTGCGGATCGCCGTGAGGCGGTCCGGGTCGATGGTCAGGCCGAACAGCTTGTGCTGGTGGGCGCGCAGGGCGCTGGGCAGTTGCAGGCGCTCCATGTCGTCTTCGGTCAGCGGATAGTTGGCCGCGCGGATGCCGAATTGCATCGCCATGTACAGGCACGTCGGTGTCTTACCACAACGCGACACGCCCACTAGGATCAGGTCGGCCTTGTCGTAATAATGCGTGCGGGCGCCGTCATCGTTGTCCAGCGCGAAGTTCACCGCCTCGATCCGCTCCATGTAGTTGGAGTTGTGGCCAATGGAATGGGACTTGCCGACCGAGTAGGAAGAGTGCTCGCTCAGTTCCTGTTCCAAGGGCGCCAGGAAGGTGGAAAAAATGTCGATCATGAAACCATTGGACGTTGCAAGAATCTCACGGATGTCCTGATTGACGATGGTATCGAAGATGATCGGGCGGAAACCGTCGGTTTCGGCGGCTTTATTGATTTGCTGTACCATGGCCCGCGCCTTGTCGACGCTGTCGATGTACGGACGTATGAATTTGGCGAAGGTAATGTTTTCGAACTGTGCCAACAGGCTCTGGCCTAGCGTTTCGGCCGTGATGCCGGTGCCGTCGGAGATAAAGAAAGCAGATCGTTTCATTTGCGCCTTGGGCCTTAAGCTAGTGAGCTAGTGACGATTCTTGGATATGATAGGCGCGATTTGCCGGCCGCCAGTGGCCCGCATTCTCACTTATTTTCCAGGTCCAGGCCATATCGCCGGCAAGCGCTCCCCTGGAGCCGCCGGTGCCTTGAGCTTTTCCAACACAGTTAGTGGAGAGATCACCTTGGTAGAGTACGTAGTTTCCCTCGATAAGCTCGGCGTCCATGATGTGGAGCATGTGGGGGGCAAGAACGCATCCCTGGGCGAGATGATCAGCAACCTCGCCGGTGCCGGCGTATCGGTGCCAGGTGGCTTCGCCACGACCGCCCAGGCTTATCGTGATTTCCTGGAACTGAGCGGCCTGAACAAGCAGATCCACGATGCGCTCGATGCCCTGGACGTCGATGACGTCAACGCCCTGGCCAAGACCGGTGCCCAGATCCGTCAATGGATCATGGAAGCCGAGTTCCCCGAGAAACTGAACGCCGAGATCCGCACCGCTTTCGCCAAGCTGTCCGAAGGCAATCCCGATATCGCCGTCGCCGTGCGTTCCTCGGCCACCGCCGAAGACCTGCCGGATGCCTCCTTCGCCGGCCAGCAGGAAACCTTCCTGAACATCCGTGGCGTGGAAAACGTCATCCGTGCCGCCAAGGAAGTCTTCGCCTCCCTTTTCAACGACCGTGCCATTTCCTACCGCGTGCACCAGGGCTTCGACCACAAGCTGGTCGCCCTGTCCGCCGGTGTGCAGCGCATGGTCCGCTCCGAAACCGGCACCGCCGGCGTGATGTTCACCCTCGACACCGAGTCCGGCTTCCGTGACGTGGTGTTCATCACCGGCGCCTACGGCCTGGGTGAAACCGTCGTGCAGGGCGCGGTGAACCCGGATGAGTTCTACGTTCACAAGGGCACGCTGCAAGCCGGTCGACCGGCCATCCTGCGCCGCAACCTGGGCAGCAAGGCCATCAAGATGATCTACGGCGACGAAGCCAAGGCCGGTCGCTCGGTGAAGACCGTCGACGTGGACAAGGCCGAGCGCGCGCGTTTCTGCCTGAGCGACGCCGAGGTCAGTGAGCTGGCCAAGCAGGCAATGATCATCGAGCAGCACTACAAGTGCCCGATGGACATCGAGTGGGCCAAGGACGGTGACGACGGCAAGTTATATATCGTGCAGGCCCGTCCGGAAACCGTGAAAAGCCGCACCCAGGCCAACGTCATGGAGCGCTACCTGCTCAAGGAAACCGGCACCGTGCTGGTGGAAGGCCGGGCCATTGGCCAGCGCATCGGCGCGGGCAAGGTACGGATCATCAAGGACGTCTCGGAGATGGACAAGGTCCAGGCCGGCGACGTACTGGTCTCCGACATGACCGACCCGGACTGGGAGCCGGTGATGAAGCGCGCCAGCGCCATCGTCACCAACCGCGGCGGGCGTACCTGCCACGCGGCGATCATCGCCCGTGAACTGGGGATCCCGGCCGTGGTCGGTTGCGGCAACGCCACCCAACTGCTCAAGGACGGCCAGGGCGTGACTGTTTCCTGCGCCGAAGGCGATACCGGCTACATCTTCGAGGGCGAACTGGGCTTCGACATCAAGAAGAACTCCGTGGACGCCATGCCGGAGCTGCCGTTCAAGATCATGATGAACGTCGGCAACCCGGACCGCGCCTTCGACTTCGCCCAGTTGCCGAACGCCGGTGTGGGCCTGGCCCGCCTGGAGTTCATCATCAACCGCATGATCGGCGTGCACCCCAAGGCACTGCTGAACTACGACGGCCTGCCCCAGGAAATCAAGGACAGCGTCGACAAGCGCATTGCCGGCTACAACGATCCGGTCGGTTTCTACGTCGAGAAGCTGGTGGAAGGCATCAGCACCCTGGCGGCGGCGTTCTGGCCGAAAAAGGTCATCGTGCGCCTGTCGGACTTCAAGTCCAACGAATACGCCAACCTGATCGGCGGCAAGCTCTACGAGCCGGAAGAAGAGAACCCGATGCTGGGCTTCCGTGGTGCGTCGCGCTACATCAGCGAATCGTTCCGCGACTGCTTCGAGCTCGAGTGCCGCGCCCTCAAGCGCGTGCGCAACGAGATGGGCCTGACCAACGTCGAGATCATGGTGCCGTTCGTGCGGACCCTGGGCGAAGCGAGCCAGGTCGTCGACCTGCTGGCGGAAAACGGCCTGGCCCGTGGCGACAATGGCCTGCGCGTGATCATGATGTGCGAACTGCCGTCCAACGCCATCCTGGCTGAAGAGTTCCTCGAGTTCTTCGACGGTTTCTCCATCGGTTCCAACGACCTGACCCAGCTGACCCTGGGCCTGGACCGCGATTCCGGGATCATCGCCCACCTGTTCGACGAGCGGAACCCGGCGGTCAAGAAGCTGCTGGCCAATGCCATCGCCGCCTGCAACAAGGCCGGCAAGTACATCGGCATCTGCGGCCAGGGTCCTTCGGACCACCCGGACCTGGCCAAGTGGCTGATGGAGCAGGGCATCGAAAGCGTTTCGTTGAACCCCGATTCGGTGCTGGAGACCTGGTTCTTCCTGGCCGAGGGTCAGGCGGCGGTCTGATCGAGTGAAGGGACCTCACCGGTAATGTAAGCCGG
>NZ_JACNDD010000086.1:0-28747 GCF_017351395.1 Pseudomonas sp. FW305-28 | reverse complement strand
ACTTGCAGGAGACTTCCATATTGTTGGCGTAGACTTCATTCGCCATCAGGCAGCCCTCACAGTCTGATAACTGAGCAGCGCGACGGCACGCTCGCCGGCGTCGTTGCCAAGATGGCAGAAGATATTCGGACCTTCGCCGTAGCCCTTGCGACTGGCGGCCAACGCCACCGCGAGCATGGCCGGGCCGATGGCGGCGCCGACTTCGCCGATGCAGTCGGCTGGATGCCAGAGATGGAAGAACTCCTTGCGCACGCGCAGGGTCCGGCTGAGGGCCAGGGAGGCTTCCTTGAAGTAGTACTGCTCGCCGGAGATGTCGGTGAGCCGATAATCCATTTGCTCCAACCCACAGCCGGCTTCGCCAAGGGCTGCCCGTACAGCTTGTGTCAGGCCTTCGGCGCGCAAGGGAATGTCTTCGGCCTCCACGGTGGCCTTCTCCATACCGAACCCCAGGCCGATGCAAGCCAGTTGCGGCGTTGCGCTGGCCACCGGAGCAGCCAGTACCACAGCCGCAGCCCCTTCGCCGGGAATAAAACCGTTGGAGTTCTCGCTGGTAAGCAGGCGCTCGCGCTCTTCGAAGGCGGCCAGGGTCGGTCCGCAAAGGAAGGAGTCGACGCCGGCGACCAACACGTGGCGATGGCCGCCTTGATAGATCAGCGTGCGTGCATTCAGCAGGGCCACGGCGGCGCTGACCCGGCCGCGGGCGATGATGGTGGAGTCCGGGTGAAAGCGCAGGCCCAGTTCCGCTTCGATGTCCTGCAACAGTCTTCTATCGAGGCCATCCAGACGGCCGGGGCGCTCGGCTTCGGCCACGCCCAGCAGCAGCGGGGTCTTTTCCGGGTCAACCCCGGGGGTGCTCTGTAACGCCTCGGCGATGGCGCGGGCGGCCATCTTGAGCAACTTGATGCGGCCGCGCCAGGGCTGCTCCAGAGGTACGCTGGCGGCAATCAACCACTCGCCACCTTGGTCGATGAAGCGGGTTTCCTGGAAATTGTCGATGGCGCAGCGGATCGCCGCGCAGCTTGCGGGTGCAGTGAGGCCGACAGCGCTGACCATGCCGGAGCCGATGATACAGAGCGCGGTCACCAGTCCGTCTCCTCGGGCGCCTGCTTGGCTTTTACCAGGGAGGACAGCGACGGGTAGTAATCCTTGCCCAGTTCACGGGCGCGCCACCAGCCCGTGGACATCGTGCCGACCAGCACCTGGGCAATCTCGAACAGGTTGCGCTGCAGGGGGCGGGACACTCGCCAGGTCAGTTGCACCTGGCGTGCGTCCGTGTCGATCAGCAGGGTATCGATCACCGCCTGCACAGTCTCATGGCCGCCTTTTTTCAGGAAGAAAGTCACCGGCACGTCCATTTCGGGGATGCGAAAGCTCGCGTGCTCCCGGGGCGTGAGGTTGAGCAGCAGCACGTCCTCGCCGCCACGCGGGTAAGGAATCTGCTGGTCGTCGGGGGCTGCCTGGAAGTAGCGACGGTCGAAATCCTGCGGCAGAAACGGAAAGCAGTCGGCCAACCAGGCTTCGTCGTAAGTACCGGCAAACCGGACGCGTTGCGGCCAACTACGGCCAATGGGACCGAGCGCCATGGGGCGAAAGTCGCCGGAGGGGCTGTCGATCGGCTTGCCCAGTTCCTCGGTATTGGGCATTGGCTTGCCCGCGATTTGCGCACTGTCGATGCTGCCTGGAAACCAACCGCAACCACTCGGATTGTCCGGATACCCATGCAGCATGTCCGGCTTGTTGGCCATGGGATGGGAGCCTCCGTAGGCCTGGGCGTAAGAGATGTCCTGCTCGGTAAAGGGCTGCGGTAAACCGGGAGAAACACCCAATAGCCCCGGTTGCCATCGGCGGGGCCCGAGGACGGAAAAGGCCTTGCTCATCTGACCGACGCGAATGCCTGCGGCCAGTTGCGTCACGGGCCGCCCGCCTGGGGCATAGGCCTTGCCGCGTACCAGCACATCGCAGAATGGCTTGATCGGGGCGAAGTCCATTTCCTGCAGCGGGGCACTGAGGCCCGGTTCGCCGACGAATGCATCGGCCATCAACAACGGTTGCTGGGTGTCGGCGAGGGTTGCCGCCCGGCCGTCCAGGGGCAAATTGAACGTGCCTTTGGCCACGATCACCAGGGATTCGCGGCCATCGGGCTCCATGCCCTGGGTGTAGGCAGCAAGCAGTTTGCTGGCGTTGAGCAGCTCCATGAGTCGACTACCTGTCTAGTTGATCTGCACCGAACCGCCCTTGATGCGGTTCACGCCGGATGATCGGCTTGAGAGGTAGGTCCCACGGATCAGCACCTTGCCTTCGCGGGTGAGGGTAATGCTGGCCTTGCCGCAGCGCAGGACGATTTCCCGCTCCGCGGTGAACTCCAAGCGTTCGCCGTCCAGGTGGGCGACGGCCGGCGTCGAGGTTTGCGGCAGGCGCTGGATGCGGCCGATCACCAGGGGCCGGGCCAGGTCGCCGGCCTCGAACATCAGCGCGACCTGGGCCCCGATATCCTCGCGACTGAGGGGGGTGGTGGTACGCGCGGGGAGGCCGCCGTCAGCAGGGCAGCCGGGAAACGCCACGACCGGGGCGTCCGCCTTGGGCACATCCAGCAGCAGGCCAATCACGACGCCATCCACGCGCGCCGGCGTGGCAGTGGAAGAGGGCAGGTAGTATTCGACAGTCATCACGCACGCTCCATGGCTAGTTCTGCAGAATCTTCTGGCCTTTGACGACCACGTTCTTGTTGGCCTTGATCTTGATCGCGCCGGAGCCGTCGATGGTGATGTTCTTGCCGCTGATCATGATGGTGCCGTCCTTCTTCATGGTGATGCTGGCGTCGCCCGTCGTCAGGCTGATGGAGTCGCCAGCGGTGAGGGCAAAGTGCTTGCCGACGTCCAGGCTGTCGTTCTGATTGATGCTGGTATTGCGGTTCTGGGCAACGTCGCGGGACTCGTTCTGGCCGATCTGGGTACTCTGGTTGCCGTTGATCTCGATGCCTTCGTTGCCCTGGACCGTTTCGTTACGGTTGCCGCTGATGCCGATGGTCTCGTTGCCACCCACGTCCTCGGTCCGGTTGCTGGCAATACTGATTTTTTCGTTGGCGCCGACTTTTTCCGTGCGGTCGGCACCGATGGTGATGGTCTCGTTGCTGCCCACCCTCTCGGTGCGATTGGCGCCAATGGTGATTTTCTCGTCGCTGCCGACATCCTCGGTGCGGTTCACACCAATGGAGATGGTTTCGTTATTGCCGACCTTTTCCTTGCGATCCACACCAATGGTGATGGTTTCGTTGTTATCGACGGTTTCGGTGCGATCGTGTTTGACGTGCACGGTCTCGTCGTTGTCGATGGTCTTGCGGCGATCATGGCCAACCCAGTGGGTCTCGTCGTTCTCGACCTCGATGTCCTGGTTTTTCTCGGCGTGGATAAACAGCTGCTCGGCGCCTTTCTTGTCCTCCATGCGGATTTCATTGAAGTTGGCCGGCGAGCCGCCCTTGCTTGAACGACTTTTCACCCCGCTCTGGGTGGCGTTGGCGGGCAGCCCATAGGGCACGGTCTGTTCGGCGTTGTAGACGCGGCCGGTGATGATCGGCCGATCCGGATCGCCTTCTAGGAAACTGACGATCACTTCCTGACCGATACGCGGGAGCTGCACGGATCCCCAGTTCTTGCCGGCCCAGGCCTGTGAGACGCGAATCCAGCAGGAGCTGTTTTCATTGGACTGGTCATGGCGGTCCCAATGGAAATGCACTTTGACCCGGCCATACTGGTCGGTCCAGATCTCCTCGCCACTGGGGCCCACCACCACGGCGGTCTGCGGTCCGCGGACGATGGGCATCGGCGTGAGGGGCAGAGGACGGAAGGCCTGGTTGGCATCCATGCAGTCCAGCTCGCTGACGAACTGTTCGGCGACGTCCGACTGCCCGCTTTCATAGGCATCCTGACGAATCTGATAACGGGCGGCCACCACCAGATACTCACGGTTCTGGTCCGCACGGTCATATCCCGTCAGCGAGAACACATGACCGCAACCGATGCCACGGGCGCGTCCGCGCAACTGCACACGCTCGAACTGACTGTGAATGGCTTCGATGCGAGTACGCGCGTAGTGATCGCCATCGTTGCTCTGGACGTATTCACCGGGGTAGTCGTAGAGCGGGTAGTCGGCGTTGGTGTGGTTGCGCGGTACGCTGGAGCGCACCTCGAGGCTGGCGCGCGGGCGCAGGAAGTCGTAGTCGTTCAGCGCCAGCGAGCCGGGTTGGACTTCCCGTGCCAGTTGCCAGTCGTAGAAATGGTCGCGCTCACGCATTTGCCGATCGGGCGGGTAGAAGGGCACCGAGGCATAGTCCGCCGCCGTGGAGTGGGCACCATAGGCATCGGCCAGCACCAGCACATGACGGTTTTTTTCATGGCGAAAGTAGTAATAGATGCCTTCCTGCTCCATCAGCCGACTGACGAAGTCGAAGCTGGTTTCACGGTACTGCACGCAATATTCCCACTCACGGTAGCTGCCGCTCAGGCTGTCTTCGAAATCGGAGAAGCCGAGGTCACGGAACACCTGCTTGATGATGTCCGGCACTGTCTTGTTCTGGAAAATCCGGCAATCAGAGGTGCGCGTAAGCAGCCAGAACCAGGGCCGCAGGCTGACGCGGTAACCGGCGAACTGGCCGTGCCCGGTCAACTGCCGGCAACTGCAGACGATGCCGTGGAAATAGCGCTTTGCGCCGTCGTACAGCTCCAGGGTCAGGCCCATCGGCTTGCCTAGCAACTGGTCGAACGTGATCGCCCGGTCTTCGGAGGTCAGGTCCAATTCGTAGTGGAACAGCCGTCCCAGCTCTTCGCTGCCGTCCATGCTTTGCAGCAACAGGACATCGCCACCGAGGGGACTGTCGACCTGCACCAAACGGTTGTTTTGCGTGATTGCCATGAGCGGCTTCCTTGGCTCGGGTTCGGGCGTCAGTTGGCCGTCGTAAGAAAGGTGGCGCCGTAGGCAAGGGCGCCGCCAAAGGGAACATGAAGGGAAATCAAGCTCAACGTTTGCTGCACATCCACCACAGAGGTGATCTCCTTATCGGTCTTGCGGTCTTCAATTAGCGTGAGCGTACGAGCAGAACTGGGACGTGCGGATTGACGTTTGCAGGGAGCCATTTTATGGCACCTCTGACCTGCTAGAAACGTTCCAACATACCCCTGATGGGGCGGATACTGAGGTCAAGATAGGTGAGTGAAAGGCCGTTTGCTTAGTTTTATTAGCTATACATTCGATTCCAAATAAGAATAAACAATGAAATGGAGATGAGCCTGTCGATAAGTAGGAGGCACTCAGCCATCAAGCCGTTTCTGACAAGAATGTCAGGAAGCGGTCAGCCTCCAGACACCTTCGCTGTCTAGACTCATTGAGTTGCCCCGCTGCTGCAGAGGAGTCACCTGATGCGTTTGCTCATTGTCGAGGACGAAGAAAAAACCTCCTCCTACGTCCATCGTGGCTTGACCGAGCTTGGCTACATTGTCGACGTCGCGACCAATGGCATCGATGGGCTGCACTACGCGCTGGAATGGGACTACGACGTGGTGATCCTGGATGTGATGCTGCCGGGCAAGGACGGCTATGACGTGCTGCAAGGCCTGCGCCTGCAAAAGAAAACCCCGGTCATCATGTTGTCGGCCAGGGGGACGGTGGATGATCGCATTCGCGGCCTGCGCGAGGGCGCCGATGATTACCTGGGCAAACCTTTTTCATTTGCCGAGCTCGTCGCGCGCGTCCAGGCCTTGATCCGTCGCCGCACAGGTGACACGGCCGACCTGACGCATCTGCGCATCGACGACCTGGAGGTCGATCTGCAAGCGCGCAAAGTGACCCGGGGAGGGCTGCGGCTGGACCTGACGGCCAAGGAGTTCTGTCTGTTGAGCCTGTTGGCGCGGCACCAGGGCGAGATCCTTTCCAAGCTGATGATTGCCGAGCAGGTCTGGGACATGAACTTCGACAGTGACGCCAACGTGGTCGAGGTCGCGATCAAGCGGGTCCGCGCCAAGGTGGATGCCCCGTATCCGCGCAAGCTGCTGCATACCGTTCGCGGCATGGGGTATGTACTGGAAAGCCGCGAGGAAAGTGGCAGGCAAAGTGGTACGCCTTGATGAAACGATCGATTGCCAAGCGGCTCGCCCTGATGTTCGCCCTCGCTGTCCTGCTGATCATGTCGATCAGCGCGACACTGTTGCGCTGTTCCTTGAAGCAATCGCTCGATGAGCAGATGCAGAACGAGCTGATCCTGCGCCATTCCGTGCTCGACCCGGTGCTGGCGAAATACGATTCGCCGACGTTCTGGGTCGGCTTGCGCCAGAAGCTCGACGGCCTGACACCCGCGGATGAACGGGTCCGCTATTGGATCCTGGTCGATGACCCGGCCTTTAGCTACGGCGGAGCGATGCCGGACGGCCAGGATTGGTCGACGCGCTCCGATGGGCTTTTTACCCTCGATCTCCCTGAGCGCGAGCGTCCCATGATGGTGTTGCTCAAGACCATTGCGGCCATGGGCGACCGTCCGGAACTGCGCTTTATCGTGGGGCTGGATTCAACGCCCTTCAGGAAGACCCTGGACCACTTCACCAAAATACTGATCCTGACCTCGACGTTGGGCATCGGGTTGGTTGCACTGCTCGGTTACTGGATCGCGCGCTTCGGCCTGGGGCCGGTGAGGCGCTTGAGCCGTCAAGCCAATAGCCTGCCGCCGGGGGATTCGAAACAGCGACTGGACACCGAGGCGCTGCCGGGCGAATTGCAGGAACTGGCGGTGTCGTTCAACGGCGCCCTGGCGCGCCAGGAAGCGGCCTGGTGCCAACTCGAAGGGTTCAATGCCAATGTGGCCCATGAACTGCGAACGCCCTTGACCAACCTGATCGGACAGACCCAGGTGGCATTGGCTCACGGGCGCGAGGTGAGCGAGCTTCAGGATTTGCTGCAGTCGAACCTCGAAGAGCTGGAGCGGATGGGCACCATCGTCAACGACATGCTGTTCCTGGCCGGCGCCGAGAGCGGTCAACGGGCAACCGAGCTCAGTGATGTCTCGCTTTATGAAGAGGCGGCGAAGACGGTGGAGTACCTGGAGCCGGTGTTGCACGACAAACAGCTGAGCGTGGTGATCCAGGGCGACATGCGCGTGTGCATCGACCGCCGCCTTTTTCACCGCTCCCTGGCCAATCTGCTACAGAACGCGGCGCGCTATGCGGTGCCGACCAGCACTGTCACGGTAAGCCTGGTCAACCACGGCATGCAGGTCGAGGTGAGCGTGTCCAACGCCGGCGAGCCCATCGACACCGTGCACCTGGAGCGTCTGTTCGAGCGTTTCTACCGCGCCGACGCCGCCCGGACGCGAAGCGATGCGCACCACGGCCTGGGCCTTTCCATCGTGCGTGCGGTGGCGTCCATGCACGGTGGGCGCGTGTTCGCCCACAGCGAGAACGGGCTCAACACCTTCGGATTTTCCTTGATGAACCAGGCGGCGTCTTAGTCGTCGCCCCGCCAGTAAAACCCGCCCGCGTTTGACATCTTCCCGTCAGCCAGCAGTCACCTTGACGTCAGTCGCCCCCGCCTAGAGTGCTACGACCATCCCAACGAGGACAGTGTCGTGGAGTCCACTATGAAAATTCAAAACCTGTCGATTGCCGGCCTGCTGGTCGTCATCGCCCTGAGCGGTTCGCCGCTGCTCGCCAAAGAACAAACGCAAGTCCCGGCCTACGAATATGGCATGCCGCTGGACATCGCCAAGGTCATCCGTATCGAGGCACCGACATCGCCGATGTGCGAGGTCGTGCAAGCGAAGATGACCTACTTGAATACCCAAGGGGCAAAGAAACACGTCAGCTTTCTGCAGTTGGCCGAGGCGTGCTCGAAACAGTGACCGTCCGGCGATGCCGGTTCATTCTTCAGACAGGGACCATCACCATGAATAGCACAACAACACCCGTCATTGGCCGCATGAGCACCATGAGCCGGCTCGGAAGACTGGCGAAAACCCTTGCCGCGCGCGTCGCGCTGCTCAGTGCGGTGAGTATCGAGGCGTCCACGCGCATTGCACCGAAACCAGACTGGTCGACCGGCGACATACCGTCCCAGAAAGGTCGGATTGTCCTGATCACCGGTGGCACCAGCGGCATGGGCTACGAGGATGCGCTGGCCTTGGCGCGCGCCGGCGCCGAAGTCATCATCGCCGCGCGCAACCCGGAGCGTGGCGCACAGGCCATTGCGCGTATTCGCCAGTCGGTGCCCGACGCCAAGGTGCAGTTCGAGGCCGTGGACCTGGCCGATCTTTCATCGGTGCGCGGCCTGGCCCAGCGGCTCAATCAGCGACTGCCGCGCCTCGACGTGCTGATCAACAACGCCGCCGTCATGGCGCCTCCCGAGCGGGGGACTTCCGCTGATGGCTTTGAACTTCAACTGGCCACCAACTACCTGGGGCACTTCGCGCTGACCGGCCTGTTGGTGCCGCTCTTGCGTCAAAGCGAGGATGCCCGCGTGGTGAGCCTGTCGAGCATTGCCGCAGCGCGCGGCACGATGAACCTCGATGACCTTCAGAGCGAGCAGAAGTACGACCCTTACGCGGCCTACGCCCAATCGAAGCTGGCCGTGCTGCACTGGGCCTTTGCCTTGCAGCGGCGCAGTGATGCCGAAAACTGGGGCATTCGCAGCATCGCGGCGCACCCCGGCGTTGCCGTGACCGAGTTGGTCGAACGGGGGCCGGGCCTCGACAGCGAGTTCGGTCGGCGCTGGGCAAAGGACCGCGACGCGTACCACTCAGCGGCACAAGGGGCGTTGCCCACGTTGTATGCCGCCACGGCTGCCCAAGCCGCAGGCGGGGCATATTACGGCCCGACCGGTGACGGAGAAAGACGCGGTCCGCTGGGGTTTGCCAAGACCCCGCCTGCCGCCAGCACGCAGGCGGATGCCGAGCGGCTCTGGGCGGTCTCCGAGCGCCTGACCGGCGTGACCTATCGCTGATGCGACCCTGGGCGCGGGCGTCCGTCCCGCGCTTGACCTTTGCCTTATTGCCGTCTCCCCGGAGTCCCTATGAGTACGCCTTCCTATGTGCACCGGCTGAGTCTCGCCCTGAACGCCCGCGATGGCGAGTTGCGTCCGGCGCTGTGCGGGTTCCTGCTGTTTCTTTGCCTCTTCACCGGTTACTTCATGCTGCGTCCGATCCGTGAGTCGATGGGCATCGCAGCCGGGGTGGAAAATTTGCAATGGCTGTTTACCGCGACCTTCCTGGTCATGCTGGCGGCCGTGCCGTTGTTCGCCTGGCTCAGCGCCCGAGTGCCGCGCCTGCGCCTGATCGATTGGGTGTACGGCTTCTTTGGCTTCAACCTGCTGATGTTCGTCGAGCTGTTCCAGTTCCAGCCCGACAGTATCTGGCTGGCCCGGGTCTTTTACGTCTGGATCTCGGTCTATAACCTGTTCGTCGTCTCCGTGGCCTGGAGCCTGATGGCGGATGTATTCGACAGCGAGCAGGCCAAGCGTCTGTTTGCCTTCATCGCCGCCGGGGCCAGCGTCGGCGGCCTGCTGGGACCGACCCTGAGCGCGCTGCTCATTGGTCCCTTTGGCGCCTCGGGGTTGATGTTGCTGGCGGCCTTGTTGCTGGGCGCCACGCTGGTGTTGAAACGAGCGCTGATGGGGTGGCGCGAAAAGGGCGGGGCTGGCCGTCCCGGCGCGGCGCCGACGCAAAGCCCCCGGCAGCCACTGCAGGGCAATCCGTTCAGCGGTTTTACGGCGGTGCTCAAGTCATCTTACCTATTGGGAATCGCCGGGTTCGTTGTGCTGTTGGCGACGGTCAGCACCTTTCTCTACTTCGAGCAGGCGCGCCTGGTGGCCGAGCTCTATCCGGATCGCGCGGCGCAAGTGCGCATCTTCGGCACTATCGACATCATCGTGCAGGCCGGTGCGTTGCTGTCCCAGCTGTTCATCACCGGCCGTATCGCGCCGAAGCTGGGGGTGCGTGCCTTGCTGGCCATCGTGCCGCTGCTCATGTGCATCGGCTTCCTCGGCCTGGCGTTGGCGCCGGGGTTCGCGCTGCTGGCAGCGCTGATGATCGTGCGACGGATCGGCGAGTACGCGTTCGTCCGGCCGGGTAGGGAAATGCTGTTCGCCCCCTTGGATGCCGAGAGTAAATACAAGGCCAAGAACTTCATCGATACCGTGGTCTATCGCGCGGGTGACGCCCTGAGCGGCTGGGCCAAGAGCCTGCTCGACCTGCTAGGGCAGGGCGCCGGTGCGGCAGCGATGATTGGCGCCTGTTGCGCGCTGCTGTGGGGTTACTTGGGCTGGCAATTGGGGCGGCGGGCGGACAACGCCGCTTCCCGGGAGCTGCGCTTGGCGGCCATCGCGGCCAGGGCATGAAGACCGTGCCAACCAAACTACTTTATTGTCCGTCGCATCGTTGCGGCGAGTGAAAGGTGATGCGGATGAGTCTGAAAAACAAGGTACTGGCGGTCGGTGCGGTGATTGCCTGCTTGGCATTCTCCAGCGTATTTGCGGGCAAAGAAAACGCCTTGGTCGGGACATGGCGCATGGTCAGCGCAACCGTCGAGAATCAGGGCAGCCGATCGGAGGCTTATGGCCCCGATCCCCATGGCTGGCTCGTGTTCACGCCAGAGCTGACGTTTGTCGAAGTACTCACTGATCCGCGCGTGCCGGTGTTTCGATCCAATGCGCGTGGCGAAGGCACCGATGAGGAGAACCGGGCAGCAATGGCGGGGAGCATCGGTTTCTTCGGGCGATACACCGTCGATCAGAACGGTGAGTTCACGGGCAATACTGTCCAAGGCTCTACGTTCCCGAACTGGGTGGGCGCTGTGCGTACCCGGGACGACCTGCAGTTGAAGGTCGACGGTGACCAGATGGTGGAGGATTTTCGCCGCCCGGATGGGGCGAAGGTTCACATCGTCTGGGAGCGTGTGAAGTGATGTGCCCGAGGGCATTCGGGCACATCTGCCATCGCAGGCACCGAAGCCCGAGGCACTGCGAAAAAAGGGTGTCTAGGTACGCAAAGCACTTTCAGGCGATTAGCCAAACCCAACGATCGCCTTGGTTTCCAGGTATTCCTCAAGGCCGAAGACGCCGTACTCACGGCCATTGCCCGAGCGCTTGTAGCCCCCGAATGGCGCCATGGGATTCCAGGCCGGGTAATTCAGGAGCACTTGCCCC
Organism: Pseudomonas sp. FW305-28; assembly: GCF_017351395.1. Taxonomy (NCBI): domain Bacteria; kingdom Pseudomonadati; phylum Pseudomonadota; class Gammaproteobacteria; order Pseudomonadales; family Pseudomonadaceae; genus Pseudomonas; species Pseudomonas sp. FW305-28. The sequence continues at coordinate 17,572 of NZ_JACNDD010000086.1, read as the reverse complement.
GCGCGAATTCGATAAGCCACCGCGCGCGCCAGTTCAAGATCCTGCGATTGAACATGGGCACCAAGCCCATAGACCGTGTCGTTGGCGATAGCGACTGCCTCGTCGATGGTTTCGTAGGCAATGATGCACAGCACCGGCCCGAAGATTTCTTCCTGGGCGATCCGCATGGCGTTATCCACCTCGGAGAACACAGTCGGGCGAGTGTAGAAACCCTTTTCAAACCCCGGCACGCGTCCGAGCCCGCCGCAGAGCAGTTTTGCCCCCTCATGCAGTCCGGTCTCGATCATGGCTTGCACGCGATTGAACTGGGCTTCATTGGCGATGGGGCCCAGTACCGTTTCCGGTGATTGCGGATCACCCACGATGATCCCGTTGGCGGTGGCGACCGCCAGTGCTTCGACCTCCGCCAGCCGGTCCTTGGGCACGATCATCCGGGTCGGGGCGCTGCAGGATTGTCCGACGTTGCGCAACGCCGCCATCACCCCCATTGGGACGGCTTTGGCAAAGTCGGCGTCGGGCAGCAGAATGTTCGGGGATTTACCGCCCAGTTCCTGGCCGACCCGTTTTGCCGTCGCGGCGGCCGCCTGGGCCACCAGCGCCCCTGCGCGATTCGAGCCGGTAATCGAGATCATGTCGATATCGGGATGGGCGGCCATTGCAGCCCCGACGACATGGCCGCTGCCGTTCACCAGGTTGAAGACACCCGGTGGAACGCCTGCGTCATGGACCACTTGCGCAAACAGCAGGGCGCTCAGCGGCGACAATTCACTGGGTTTGAGCACCACCGTGCAGCCGGCCGCCAGCGCCGCGGCGACTTTTGCGGTGATTTGATAAAGCGGCCAGTTCCACGGGGTGATGAGGCCGCAGACGCCGATGGGTTCGCGTTGGATCGCGGTCCCGTTCTCGACGGTCTGGAAACGATAGGTGGACAGCAGGTCGCGGGCGACCCGGACGTGCTCGGCGGCCAGGGGCACTTGCATTGCCCGTGCAGAACCGATGGCGGCGCCCATTTCCAGGGAGATCGCCTGGGCGAAATCTTCTTTGCGCTCAAGGATAAGCTCATGGAGCTTGCCCAGCACCTGCGCACGCGACGCCGTGGAAGTGACAGACCAACCGGCAAACGCGGCACGCGCCGCCGCGACCGCCCGATCGACATCCTCGGCAGACCCGCTGGCGACCTGGGCGACGACCTCTTCGGTCGCCGGATTGACCACCGGCAAACTGGCCGGGCTGACCGGCGCAGACCAACCGCCATTGATATAAAACAGCTGGGCGGTTTGCGGATCAACGCTGTAGCTATTCGAAGATTGAGTAGTCATCCAAGGTGTTCCTTTAGAGCGGTATGTCGAGCCTGCTCAATAAGCTAACAAAGCAGCCCAGACAAAAGATGCCGTTGTTCAAGTGCGCAAAGGAGAATCTGCCGTATCTGCCGGGCTAACTTGGCATTACCCCGTGGCGAGGGCCATCGCTTCGATTTCGATCAGGTAGCCATGATGCAAGGCCGGAACAGGTACCACCGCTCGCGCTGGCCGATGCTCTCCCAGGTAACGGGCGTAGATTTGATCAAACGCAGGCCAGTGCTCGATACCTGCGACATAGACCGTGACCTTCAGCAGGTCGCGCGTGCTCCGGCCTGCTGCACCGAGGATCGCCACCAGGTTATCGAGGGCGATGGCGGCCTGGACCTCAAACGATTGGTCGGCACTGTGGCTGCCATCGGCGCGTATGGGCAGTTGCCCGGACACATACAGAACGCCCTGATGCACGACCGCCTGGGCGTAATGTCCACCCGGCGCCGCGGCGTTGGCCGTGCTGATCAACTGGATCGAACCTGCTTGATTACCAGCCATGCAAGCGACTCCAGGTGTGCACGCCACCCTCGGCGTCAACCGCGTGATAGTCCGGGAATTGCGCGCCTGTGGCACAGGCATGGTTGGGCAAGATGCGCAGGCGGCTACCGATGGGAAAGCGCGCGGTGATGTCGACACCCTCAGCCATTTCAAGCGAGACAATGCCGTGCTCCTGATTGGCTCCCGTGAGCAACGCGCCCTCGATCCAATCGCCGGCGTCGGTGCAAACCTGGCCATAACCAAAGTCCCGCTGTTGGCGCTGCGTGCCGCGGTCACGGCTCATGGCCATCCAACCGGCGTCGGTGATGATCCAGCCTTTGTCTTTCTGATGACCGATGACGGTGGTCAGCACGCTCAGCGCCAACTCGTCGGCCTGGCAGACACCGATGTTGTGCATCACCAGATCGAAGAACACATAGACACCGGCGCGCACTTCAGTGACGCCTTCCAGGTTCAGTGCCGACAAGGCCGTAGGCGTCGAGCCGATGCTGACCTCCGGGCAGGCGAACCCGGCTTCGCGCAGTCGTTGGGCCGCTTTGACGCAAAGAGCGCGTTCCTGTTCGGCCAGGGCTCGTAGCGCTTCAGGGGTGTCGAGTTCATAGCTTGAGCCGGCATGGGTCATCACCCCGCGAAGCGGCATGCCACCCTCGTTGAGTATCCGTGCGACTTCAAGAAGTGAATCGTCTTCGACGTGCAGGCCGGATCGATGGCCGTCGCAGTCGATCTCGATCCAGACGTCGAAACGTTCGTTGTGTTGTTGGCCGAAGGTGACGATGGCCCGGGCAGCGGCAAGGCTATCCGTGAGGAGGCTCAACTGGCAGCCTTGGCGCCGCAGCAGCAAGGCCTGGGGCAGCTTGCCTGGCGCGATGGCGACGGCATAGAAGACGTCACGAATGCCTTCAGCGAAACAGTACTGGGCTTCCTTCAAGGTCGAAACCGTGACGCCGCTGGCACCCGAAGCGAGCTGCGCCTGGATCACGGGGAGGCATTTACTGGTTTTGATATGCGGGCGCAAACGCACACCCAAGGCATCCATGCGTTGTTGCATGCGCTGGATATTGTGCTGCATGCGCGGCACATCCACGAGCGCGGCGGGGGTATCGAGGGCGGCAAGAGAAGCTGACATAAGGAGGACTCGAATGGCTGGGTACAGGGCCCACTCTACAAAGCGGTCGTGAAGGTGTGCTTCAATGAGGCGTCATCAATCATTAAGTAGAATTGAATGATCTCCATCGAGGACCTGCGTCTGGCCGTGACGCTGGCGCGCGCCGAATCGTTGAGCGCGGCCGCCAGAATCCTGAATGTCTCACCTCCCGCGCTGTCCATGCGTCTGCGCAAGCTGGAGACGCTGCTCGGCCTGACGCTGGCCAACCGCGATGCCCGGCGCCTGAGTCTCACCGCCGATGGCGAGCGTTTCTCCCGGGAAAGCGCGCGCTTGCTGGAGCAGTTGGAAGCGCTCCCGGAATCCTTCAAGCAACGAGACGAGCAGTTGGTTGGCACGCTCAGGCTGGCGGCGCCGTTCGGCTATGGGCGGCAACGCATTGCACCGCTGTTGGCGCGTTTCGCCAGGTTGCACCCTCAGTTGTGCCTGCACCTGGATTTACGCGAAACGCCATGGCCGGATCGCCATGACAGCGACGCGGTGATTCACATCGGTCACCTCAATGACAGCCTGTGGGTCGCCAGGCTCCTCACGTCAAATGACCGATGGTTATGCGCAAGCCCTGCCTATCTGGAGCAGCACGGCATGCCATCGTCGCCTGAGCAACTTGCCGAGCACCGCTGCATTTGCATTCGTGAAAATGATGAAGATGTCACGCTGTGGCACCTGCGCAAAGGGCAGGGGCGTAAAACCCTGCGCATCGAGCCCGCGATGTTGAGCAACGATGGCAGTGTGGCTCGACGCTGGGCCGAGCAAGGCCTGGGGCTGGTGCTGCGTTCGCAATGGGATGTCAGTGACGCCATTGCCGATAAGCGTCTGGTTCGGGTGCTGGCGGATTGGCAATTCGACAGTGCGCCGATCAACCTGTTGGTGCCTTCACGAAAACTGCGTAGCCCGCGTGTGCAGGCTTTGGTGGCGTTTCTGGAAGAAGCATTGAAAGCATGATCAGCGAACTGCTCGCGAAGGGCGTTTCATAGTCAATGAGACGTTGAATGTGCCGGCCTCATCGCGAGCAAGCTCGCTCCCACAGGGGGGCTAAGCACATATTTTTGTCTGCCGAACATCCAATGTGGGAGCGAGCTTGCTCGCGATAGCGGTGGTCCAGCTAAATAAATGCCGGGACGTGTCCCGCCAAACAGATAAGCAAAACCTCCAATCCGAAGCGCTCCGCAAAGTCTGCTGAACACATCCCGCAAAACGGTGGTTTGTACCAGGCGACCTATACTTTTAACCGTTTATGCACGGTTTCTTGGTGTTGTAATAACACCATGATTCAGCGTGGCACTGATGCTTCCACAACGGAGTAGCGGCTTGCCCTGGTCGCCACCCTCAGTGCATGGCCGATGCACCCGCGACCACCTGAAGAAGTCGTACCTTCAAATCCCCCGGCCTTCATGGACATCCCTAAAATGCCAGCACCGTTAATTTCCGTAGAGACGAATTCTGAGCTTCCAACGCACGCTGATGTTGTCGTGATCGGCGGCGGCATTATCGGATCCTTCACGGCCTATTACCTGGCCAAGCGCGGCATGAAGGTCGCGTTGGTGGAAAAAGGCCGTGTGGGTGCGGAGCAATCGAGTCGAAACTGGGGCTGGTGCCGTCAACAGAATCGAGACGCTCGTGAACTGCCGCTGTCGACCAAGAGCCTTGACCTTTGGGAGCAGTTCGCAGCGGAGACCGGTGAGGACACAGGTTTCAGAAGGTGTGGCTTGCTCTACCTGAGCAACAACGAGAAAGAGCTGGCCGGTTGGGCGAAATGGGGGGAGTTTGCCCGTACCGTCAATGTGAAAACCCACATGCTGACGGCGGAGCAGGCCGCTCAACATGGCCGGGTCACCGGCAAGCCCTGGAAAGGCGGGGTCTTTTCACCTACCGACGGCACGGCAGACCCATCCCGCGCCGCCCCGGCGGTCGCACGGGCCATCATTAAACTGGGCGGTACGGTGCACCAAGGCTGCGCCGCCCGTGGCCTCGAGACCGAGGGTGGCCGGTTGTCTGCCGTCGTCACCGAGAAGGGCACCATTCGCACCAAGCTCGCGGTGCTCGCCGGTGGCGCATGGGCGTCCTCTTTTTGCCGTCAGTACGGCATCCGGTTTCCCCAGGCGTCCATTCGCCAGACGATACTGTCGGTTTCCAAAGGTGCCCAAGAGATACCGGACGCGCTCCACACGGATGAAGTCTCCATGACCCGTCGCTCCGATGGCGGGATCACGCTGGCCATCAGTGGCCGAGGACGTGTCGACCCTACCTTGCAATTGCTGCGTTTCGCTCCGCAGTTCCTGCCGATGTTCCAGCGCCGCTGGCGCAAGCTGGCTCCCGGTGGCCTGGAGGGTTTTCAATCGGGGCACGAGGGCTTGGGTCGCTGGAAGTTGGACCAGCCGACGCCGATGGAGCGCATGCGAATTCTGGATCCCAAGGCAGACGCCTCGACGGTCGAGTTGACTTACAAGCGCGCGGTAGACCTGATCCCGATGCTGAAAACCTCGTCGGTCACCGCAGCCTGGGCAGGTTATGTGGACAGCACGCCTGACGGCGTCCCGGGCATCGGCGAGATGGCGAGCCTGCCTGGCCTGGTGCTGGCGGCAGGGTTCAGTGGCCATGGTTTCGGCATCGGCCCGGGTGCGGGGCATTTGATCGCCGACATTGTCTGTGACATGCCCCCGCTGGTTGATCCGCGTCCCTATCACCCGGACCGTTTTCAATCTTCGGCCTGGGGCAAGGTCGCGGAGTTCTGAGGCGCTGGAAACTCACCCGCAAAACAATGAACGGGCGCATCCTCAGGGGATGCGCCCGTTTTCATTTGCAGGCGCAGATTCTGCCGCTTGTGGGGGTTCCAGCGGTTTTTTACGCACCATAAACGGCCGTAAATGCCTTGAAAACGGCGCAAATGCCCGGCCATGGCGCATCCCGCACAGTCTGCTGAGCAGGCCCCGAAAAACGGTGGTTTGTGCCAAGGGACCTATACTTTTAACCGTTTATGCACGGTCTCATGATGCTGTAATAAATCCGTGATGCAGCGTTGCACCCAGGCTTTCGGAACGGCGCAACCGCTTGCCCCTCATGACCTCAACCATCACTCAGGACTGCACTCATGAGCTTCCTTCGCCCCAAGTACATTACCTTCGACTGCTACGGCACGTTGACCAACTTTCAGATGGGGACCATGACGCGCGAACTGTTCGCCGATCGGGTCCCTGCCGAGCAGATGGACCAGTTCGTCAAGGATTTCTCGGCCTATCGCCTGGACCAGGTGATGGGTGACTGGCGGCCCTATGATGAAATCCTCAAGACTGCCCTGGCCCGGGTCTGCAAGCGTTGGGGTGTCGAGTACAAAGGCGAAGGTCAGCTCTACTACGATGCCGTCCCGACCTGGGGGCCCCATGCCGACGTACCGGCCGGCCTGTCGAAAATCGCCGACAAGATTCCCCTGGTGATTTTCTCCAACGCGATGGACGAGCAGATCATGTCCAACGTCGACAAGCTCGGCGCACCGTTCCATAAAGTCTTCACAGCTCAACAAGCCCAAGCCTACAAGCCGCGCCTGGCGGCCTTCGAATTCATGCTCGATAACCTCGGCTGCGGGCCGGAGGATGTCCTGCACGTGTCCTCGAGCTTCCGTTATGACCTGATGTCGGCCCACGACATGAAGATCAAGCACAAAGCGTTCGTGGCCCGTGGTCATGAACTGCCTGGAAACGCTGGCTACAACTACCACCAGATCCCGGACATCGGCGGATTGGCCGGCCTGGTCGGTCTCTGAGTCTTTGGACACTCTTCAAGGCATAAGGGGTTAGACATGGGCAGTGAGTCTTATTGGCTCGATACCGCACCGGCATTTACCGGTGCCCAGCTCGGTGCGTTGCCCGGGCAGGCCGATGTGGCCATCGTCGGTGGTGGTTTCACTGGCCTGGCCGCGGCCCGGGCCCTGGCCTTGAAGGGGGCCAATGTAGCGGTGCTGGAAGGCGGGCGGGTCATTGGCGAGGCGTCGGGGCGCAATGGCGGCCAGTGCAATACCGGCGTGGCCCAGGACTACGCGGCCCTGAGCGCCAGCCTCGGTGCCGATAAAGCCCGCGCCTATTACCAGGCTTACGAAAGTGCCGTGCAGAGCGTCGTCTCGCTGGTGGAGCAGGAGCAGATCGCCTGCAACTTCACGCGCAACGGCAAGCTCAAGCTGGCGGCCAAGCCCATGCATTACGAAGGTTTGGCACGCACCTGCGAGTTGATTCGGCGTGAGGTCGATGCCGAGGTCGAATTGTTGTCTGCACAAGAGACCCGCGCAGAGGTCAACTCGGCCCAGTTCCATGGTGGCTTGTTGCAGCGCAACGGCGTGCAGATGCACGTCGGGCGCTTCGGGGTCGGGTTGGCCGAGGCCGCCGCCCGTCACGGCGCCTTGATTTTCCAGGGCGTGTCCGTCACGGACTGGAAAGCCAGTGCCGGCGGCTACCGGGTCAATACCACCAAGGGATCGCTACAGGCCACGCAGGTCCTGCTGGCCACCGGCACCTCTCAGCAGGGTGGGTTGGGCTGGTATCGGCGGCGGATCGTGCCGGTGGGCAGTTTCGTGATCGCCACCGAGGTGTTGCCACAGGCGCTGATCGACAGCTTGCTGCCGGCACACCGTTCCTATGTCACCAGCCGCATGATCGGTAACTACTTTCGCCTGACTCCGGACAACCGTCTGCTGTTTGGCGGGCGGGCACGGTTTGCCATGTCTGACAGCGTGTCCGATGCCAAGAGCGGCAAAGTCTTGCACGCGGCGATGGTGCAGATGTTCCCGCAACTGGCCCAGGTGAAGGTCGATTACTGCTGGGGCGGATTGGTGGACATGACCTCCGATCGGCTGCCCCGGGCCGGCCAGCACGGCGGGGTTTATCACTCCATGGGCTACAGCGGCCATGGTGTGCAGATGTCGGTGCACATGGGCCAAGTCATGGCCGACGTCATGGCGGGCAAGGTCGAGGCCAACCCTTGGCGCGAACTCGATTGGCCGGCCATCCCCGGTCATTTTGGCAAGCCCTGGTTTTTGCCTCTGGTCGGTGCCTACTACCGCCTTCAAGACTATTTGCACTGAGTTGCGGGAGACGCTTCACGTTTCAACACATTGCGTTAATCGCGAGCAATCGAGCCTTATCATTTCCGAAAGGTAGAACTGACATGACTGACAAAAAAAACAGTATCGACACCCAGCTGATAACAGGTACGGAAAGTCTGCGCATTTTCGAAGGGCTCAATCGCGGCATGTCACGCCGCAATGCATTGCAAATGCTGGGATTGGCCGGGGTGGCCGTGGCGGGCGCGGGCAGCCTGTTCGGCGCCGCCGGCAAGCTGTTCGCCGATGAGGAGGCCGCCCCTGGCAAAGGCAAGCCTGGCGGGCGCATTCGCGTCGCCGGCTCGACCAGTTCCACCGCCGACACCCTCGATCCGGCCAAAGGTTCATCGTCCACCGATTATGTGCGCCATTACATGTTCTATAACGGGCTGACGCGGTTCGACAGCCACATGGTGCCGCAACTGGAACTGGCCGAGCGTATCGACACCACCGACGCCACGCTTTGGGTGATCAGCCTGCGCAAGGAAGTGACCTTCCACAATGGCAAGGCCCTGACCGCCGCCGACGTGGTGTTTTCGCTGCTGCGGCACAAGGACCCGATCACCGGTTCCAAGGTCCTGCCGCTGGCGTCGCAGTTCGCCGAAGTCAAAGCCGTTGGCACCCACGAAGTGCAGATACAGTTGAGCGGTCCCAACGCTGAGCTGCCGTCGATCCTGGCCGTCTCCCACATGTTGATCGTTCCCGAGGGCACCAGCGATTTCAGCCAGGGCATCGGTACCGGTCCGTTCAAGGTCAAGGAGTTCAAGCCCGGGGTGCGCTCCATTGGGGTGCGCAATACCAACTACTGGAAACCCGGCTTGCCGTACCTGGACGAGATCGAATTCATCGGCATTGCCGACGAATCGTCACGGATCAACGCCCTGTTGTCGGGGGACGTGCACATCGTCAACGAGGTCAACCCACGCTCGACGACTCGCATCAAGGCCAGCGCCAAGCACCAGGTCATCGATTCACCGTCGGGCAACTACACTGACCTGATCATCCGTCAGGACCAGATGCCGGGCCAAAGCCCGGAATTCACCCAGGCCATGAAGTTGCTGCTGGACCGCGAACAGATCAAGTCGGCGATCTTCCGCGGCTACGCCAGGGTCGGCAACGATCATCCGATCGCACCCGGGGCACGTTTCCACAATGCCGAGTTGCCACAACGGGCCTACGATCCGGAACAGGCCAAGTTCCTGCTCAAGAAGGCCGGCATGCAAGACATCAGCATGCCGCTGATGTGCTCGCCAGCGGCGACCGGCTCGGTGGACGTCGCGGTATTGCTGCAGCAGTCCGCCAAGGAGGCGGGACTCAAGCTCAACGTCAACCGCCTGCCGAGCGATGGCTACTGGTCCAACCATTGGGCCAAGCACCCACTGAGCTTCGGCAACATCAACCCGCGGCCCAATGCCGACATGCTGTTCTCGCAGTTCTTCCAGTCGAGCGCACCGTGGAATGAATCCGGTTGGAAAAACGAACAGTTCGACCAGTTGTTGGTGCAGGCCCGAGGTGAAACCGACGAGGCCAAGCGCGGCAAGATGTACGGCGACATGCAAGTGCTGGTACATGAGCACTGTGGCATCGGCGTACCGGTATTCATCAGCAACATCGATGGCGCCGATCAGCGCGTAAAGGGCTACGGCGCCAACCCCCTGGGCGGTTTCATGGGCTACATGTTTGCCGAGCAAGTCTGGCTGGACGCCTGATGACCGTCGGGTTTGGGCCATATTGCATGAGGGTCGGATGATGAACAGCAACACACTCTGGTTGATCGGCCGCCGCCTGGGGGCGGCGGTCGTGACCTTGTTGATTGTCTCCATGGTGGTATTCGCCATCACGGCAGTGCTGCCGGGGGACGCCGCGCAACAGGCGCTGGGGCAGTTCGCCACGCCGGAACAGGTGGCGGCCCTGCGGATGAAAATGGGGTTGGACCAGCCCGGTGTGTTGCGTTACCTGCATTGGCTGACGAGCCTGCTCAGCGGTGACTTGGGGATGTCGATGTCCAATGCCATGCCGGTCGTCGACTTGATGGCCGGCCGGGTCCCCAACACCTTGATGCTGGCGGCTGCCACGGCGTTGGTATCGGTGCCTGTGGCCTTGACCCTGGGTATCGGTTCGGCGATGGGACGAGGCGGGCGTATCGACAGCTTCCTGAGCTTCTTCACCTTGACCATGGTGGCGGTGCCGGAGTTTCTGGTCGCCACCTTGGCGGTGCTGATATTCGCGGTGAACCTGGGCTGGTTGTCGGCACTGTCCTATGCCAGTGACATCACCTCACCCTGGCAATTCATGCGCACCTACGCCTTGCCGGTGATGACGCTGTGCTGCGTGATTGTCGCGCAAATGTCGCGCATGACCCGGGCGGCGGTGATCGATCAACTCGACAGCCCTTACGTGGAAATGGCCCGGCTCAAGGGCGTCAGCAATATCCGGATCGTCCTGCGGCATGCCTTGCCCAATGCCATTGGCCCCATCGCCAATGCCATCGCCCTGAGCCTGTCCTATCTGTTGGGCGGGGTGGTGATCGTGGAAACGATCTTCAACTACCCCGGCATCGCCAGCCTGATGGTCGATGCCGTGACCAACCGCGACATGGCCCTGGTCCAGGCCTGCACCATGTTGTTTTGTACGGCGTACCTGGCGTTGGTGTTGATTGCCGACCTGTGCGCGATCCTTTCCAACCCGAGGCTGAGAAACCAATGAACAACCTCATTGTGAAGTCCCCGACGGCGGCCGTTGCGCTGGGGCTGGGCAAAGACGCCCACGCAAAGTCCTGGCTTGGCCTGGTCGGTGCCGCGATGTGTGTGATCTGGTTGCTGGTGGCCATCTTCGGTCCGTGGCTGGCGCCGCATCCGGTGGGAGAGGTGGTCTCTGACAACGTCTTCGACAGCCTCAGCGCGACATACCCGTTTGGCACCGATTACCTGGGCCGCGACATGCTCAGCCGGATCCTTGTCGGCGCACGCTTCACCGTCGGCCTGGCGTTGGTGGCCGCGGTGTTGTCCAGCACCCTGGGAACCAGTCTGGCGCTGCTGTCGGTGGTGTCGCCAAAGTGGCTGGATGAACTGATCAGTCGCCTGATGGACGCGTTCATCTCGATCCCCAGCAAGATGTTGGCGCTGATCATGGTCTCGGCCTTCGGCTCCTCGGTCACCTTGCTGATCTGCACGGCGGTGTTGAGCTACACCCCCGGCGCTTTCCGCATCGCCCGCAGCATGGCGGTGAATATCGAAGCCCTGGAATACGTGCAAGTGGCCCGTACCCGTGGCGAGCGCCGGCTGTACATCGCTTGTGTGGAAATCCTGCCGAACATACTCAACCCGGTGCTGGCGGACCTGGGCCTGCGCTTTGGTTTTATCGTGTTGCTGCTCAGTGGCATGAGTTTCCTGGGACTGGGCGTGCAACCGCCGGATGCCGACCTGGGCTCGCTGGTGCGCGAGAACATCGGCGGCCTCAATCAGGGGGCGCCGGCCATTGTGATTCCGGCCCTGGCCATCGGCACCCTGACCATCGGTGTGAATCTGTTCATCGACCGGTTGTCGTCGCGACGTAGCCGACGTTCGGGAGGTCATTGAAATGAGCGAATTGATTCGAGTACAGGACCTGCGCGTGGTCGCCTGTGGCGAACAGGGTGAAGTGGACATCGTCAAGGGGGTCAGCTTTTCCCTGCAAAAAGGCGAAGTGTTGGCGTTGATCGGTGAGTCCGGTTCCGGCAAGACCACCATTGCCCTGGCGCTGCTCGGTTATGCCCGGCGCGGTTGTCGCCTGGCGGGCGGCGTGGTGCAAATCGGCGAGCATGACATGCTGGCGTTGAGCGAAAGCCAGTTGCAGAAGTTGCGGGGCAACCGGGTGTCCTATATCGCCCAGAGCGCCGCAGCGGCATTCAATCCGGCGAAAAAGCTGATCGACCAAGTGGTGGAGGGCGCTCTGATCCACGGCCTGGGTAGTCGGGCGGCGCTTGAAGCCAAGGCTATCGAGTTGTTCCGCGACCTGGCCCTGCCAGACCCTGAGCGTATCGGCCAGCGCTACCCCCATCAGGTGTCCGGCGGGCAACTGCAACGGGTGATGGCGGCCATGGCGCTGATCAGCGATCCGTTGCTGGTGGTGCTCGACGAGCCGACCACGGCCCTTGATGTGACCACCCAGATCGATGTACTGCGGGCCTTCAAGCGAGTGGTCCGTGAACGTGGGGCCACGGCCGTCTATGTGTCTCACGATCTGGCGGTGGTGGCGCAGATGGCTGACCAGATCGTGGTGCTCAATGGCGGCGAAATCTTCGAACACAGCGCCACGGCACCGTTGCTCAAGGGCCCGGCCCACAAATACACCCGCAGCTTGCTGGCGGCGGCGCGACCGGACACGACGATCCGTCCGCCGAGCGACATCGCCCAAGAGACACCGTTGCTGACCATCCAGGGGCTCACCGCTGGCTATGGCAACAAAAATGCCCAGGGCATGCCAGCGATTCGCGTGCTGGAAGACATTGACCTGACGGTTCGCAGAGGCCAGGCCATCGGCGTCATCGGTGAGTCGGGTTCCGGCAAATCGACCCTGGCACGGGTCGTGGCCGGATTGCTGGTACCGGCCCTTGGCGGGTTGACCTTCGATGGCCACCCCCTGGGGGGCAGCCTGTCGTCGCGCACCCCCGAGCAGTTTCGACGTATTCAAATGGTCTTCCAGAATGCCGACACCGCACTCAACCCGATGCACAGCGTCAGCACGATCCTGAGCCGCCCGCTGAAGATGTATTTCGGCCTCAAGGGCGCGGCTTTGCGCGAGCGTATCGGCGAATTGCTGGACCTGGTGCGTTTGCCGCGGGCGATGGCGCAGCGGCGTCCGAACGAACTGTCCGGCGGGCAGAAGCAACGGGTCAACCTGGCCCGGGCCTTGGCGGCCAAGCCGGACCTGATTCTCTGCGACGAGGTGACCTCGGCGCTGGATACCGTGGTCGGTGCGGCGATTCTCGAACTGCTGCGCGATCTGCGCCAGCAACTGGGGGTGTCCTATCTGTTCATCAGCCACGACATCTCCACCGTGCGCGCCCTGTGTGACGACATCGTGGTGATGTACAGCGGCCACAAGATCCAGGCCGGAACGCGCCAATCCTATGCGCAGGCACCGTTCCATCCGTATACCGACCTGCTGATCCATTCCGTACCGGAACTGCGCCAGGGCTGGCTGGAAACCTGTGGGGCCACGACCTGCCAGACGCTGCCGGCCATTGGCCCTAAAGCCAACGTGCCCGACCTGTGCACCTTCCTCAGTCGCTGCCCGGTGCGGGTCGACGGCTTGTGCAACTGCGTCGCGCCGCAGCGGCGGATGATTGTGGGCGGCAGTGAAATCCTCTGCCACCACGACAGTGCGGAACTGATGAAGACCCAGCAGTTCAACAACATGACCGTGGCGGCGTATGCATGAACCGGCGTTTCGTCAGGCTGGTCGACATCAAGCGCTTCTTCTTTTCAGTCGAGCAACGGAGCAAGGCCTCATGAAACCCCGCGTGTTGGACATTCTCAAACGGCTGATGGCCTTCGATACCGTCTCTTCGGAATCGAACATGGCCTTGATCGAGTACGTACGCGACCTGCTGCTGACCAAGGGCATCGAGTCCCTGATCGTCCAGGATGAAAGCGGCAAGAAAGCCAATCTGTTTGCCAGCACCGGGCCACGGGACGTGCCGGGGATCCTGCTGTCCGGGCATACCGACGTGGTGCCGGCGGCGGGGCAGGCCTGGACCTTTCCTGCCTTCGAGGCGACGGTGCAGGACGGGCGGATTTATGGCCGTGGCAGTTGCGACATGAAGGGTTTTATCGCACTGGCTGTCGACGCCATGCTCGAGGCCACCGAGCAGCCATTGAGCCGGCCATTGCAATTGGCCCTGTCCCATGACGAAGAGATCGGTTGCGTGGGGGTGCGTCGTTTGCTCGATGTGCTGCACCTGGCACCGGTCCGGCCGTTTCTGTGCGTCATCGGCGAGCCAACCAATATGCAGTTCGTACTCGGGCACAAGGGCAAGGGTTCCTACCGTACTTACTGTCGCGGCCTGGAAGCGCATTCCTCCCTGGCACCGCGCTCGGTCAATGCGATTCACGTGGCCTGCGATTTCATTGCCGCGCTGCGCCTGAGCCAGCAGCAGTTGCAAGAGCAGGGGGCCCGGGATACCGATTACGACGTGCCCTACAGCACCGTGCATGTTGGACAGATTGTCGGCGGCAAGGCGCTGAACATCGTGCCCAACTTGTGCACCCTGGACTTCGAAGTGCGTAACTTGCCGGCGGACGACCTGGACGGGTTCCTGGAGCAGATGCGTGAGCGAGCCGAACTGATCGTCGGCGAAGCCAGGAAGCTCTCCAGCGTGGCCGCTATCGAAATCGAGACCCTGAATGTCTACCCGGGCCTCGATACCCACCCGAGCGTCGAAGCGGTGCGTTTCCTGAAAAACTTTGCCGCCCCGGACACCGGCACGGCCAAGGTCTCATTCGGCACCGAGGGCGGATTGTTCAAACAACGCCTGGATGTGCCGGTGGTGGTCTGCGGGCCAGGCTCGATAGAACAGGCGCACAAGCCTGACGAGTTCATCGAGATCAGCCAGATGGACGCTGGCGAGCGCTTCCTGCAAGGGTTAGTGGGCTCAATGCACCGCTAGTATTCCGTCTGCCTGATTGAACATTCCCTCACCACGCCTGCAACCCCGTGCGTTTCATCGCCTGATCGAGGCGCACGGCGATCAATCCCCACCCACGGTAGAGCATGCCGCCGAAGGCTGATTTTCAGCATTCACGGCTGTAGGGCCGGCGTTTTCAGCATCCTCGTCCAGGGCGAAACAATAGACTGAAGGCTGTCTCAAAACAGGACCCGACACCATGCTCAAGAATCGCCTGAAAGACCCCAGCTTGCTGGTAGAACGCGCTTACATCGACGGTCAGTGGGTCGGCGCCGACAACGCCGCGACCGTGGACGTTATCAACCCGGCCACCGGCGAAGTGCTCGCCAGGGTCCCCGCGATACAAGGCAGTGAAACCCGGCGCGCCGTCGAAGCCGCCGACCGTGCCTGGCCGGCCTGGCGTGCACGTCCGGCGGCAGAGCGGGCGGCGCTGCTGGATCGCTGGTATCAGGCCATGATCGACAACCTCGATGACCTGGCGTTGATCTTGACCTGCGAACAGGGCAAGCCGCTGGCGGAAGCCCAGGGCGAAATTCGCTACGGTGCCAGCTTCGTCAAATGGTTCGCCGAAGAAGCCCGACGGGTCTACGGTGAAACCATCCAGGCCCCCAGCGGTGATCGCCGCTTGCTGACCCTCAAGCAACCGGTCGGTGTTTGCGCCGCGATCACCCCATGGAACTTCCCCAACGCGATGATCACCCGCAAGTGCGCACCCGCCCTGGCCGCCGGCTGCACGATCGTGGTCAAGCCGTCGGACCTGACCCCGCTGTCAGCCCTGGCACTGGCGGTGTTGGCCGAGCGGGTCGGCATTCCCGCCGGGGTGTTCAACGTCGTGACCGGCATGCCCGCCGGCATTGGTGAAGAACTGACCGGCAACCCGACCGTGCGCAAGCTGTCTTTCACCGGGTCCACGGCGGTCGGTCGCCTGCTGATGCGCCAGAGCGCCGAACACATCAAGCGCTTGAGCCTGGAGCTGGGCGGCAACGCGCCGTTCATCGTGTTCGACGACGCGGACCTGGAGCAGGCCGTGACCGGCATCATGCTCAGCAAATTCCGCAACGCCGGGCAGACCTGCGTCTGCGCCAACCGGATCCTGGTGCAGGATGGGATCTACGAGCGCTTCGCCCAGCGCCTGGTGGAGGAGGTGGGCAAGCTCAAGGTCGGCGATGGCCTGGATGCCGGCGTAAACATAGGTCCATTGATCAATACGGCGGCGGTCAGCAAGGTCGCTCGACATATCGACGAGGCCTTGAGTCAGGGCGCTCGTCTACTCTGTGGTGAAATCCCCAAGGGCGACAGCCAGTTCGTCCAGCCGACGGTGCTCGGTGAAACCCATGCCGGAATGCTGCTGGCCAATGAAGAGACCTTCGGTCCCGTTGCGCCGTTGATGCGTTTCAGCACCGAAGAAGAGGCGCTGGCCTCGGCCAACGCAACGCCTTACGGCTTGGCCGCCTATTTCTTCACCCAGGACTTGCGCCGCTCATGGCGGTTTGGCGAGGCGCTGGAGTTCGGCATGGTCGGGCTCAATACCGGGCTCATTTCCATGGACGTCGCCCCCTTTGGCGGTATCAAGCAATCGGGGCTGGGGCGTGAGGGCAGCAAATATGGCCTGGACGAGTTCCTTGAAGTCAAAGCCTTCCACATGGGTGGCTTGTGATCCGGTCAGCATTTGAAGAGAGGAGGCACGGTTGATGAGCAAACCATTCAGAATCGCTGCGATTGCCGGCGACGGCATCGGTAAGGAAGTCTTGCCGGAAGGGCTGCGGGTATTGGAGCAGGCCGCGAAGAAATGGCAATTGGATTTGAGCATCGAAGTGCTCGACTGGGCTCACTGCGATTATTACCTGGAACACGGGCAGATGATGCCCGCCGACTGGTTCGCGCAGCTCAAGGACTTCGACGCGATCTACTTTGGCGCCGTGGGCTGGCCGGACAAGGTGCCGGATCACATTTCCCTGTGGGGGTCGCTGCTGAAGTTTCGCCGGGACTTCGACCAATACGTGAACATCCGACCGGTGCGGCTGTTTCCCGGTGTACCGTGCCCGCTGGCCGGACGCGAAGCCGGGGACATCGACTTCGTGGTGATCCGCGAAAACACCGAGGGCGAGTATTCCTCGATCGGCGGCAAGATGTTCGAAGGCACCGAACATGAGTTCGTGCTGCAGGAGTCGGTGTTCACTCGCCGCGGTGTGGACCGGATTCTCAAGTTCGCTTTCGACCTGGCCCAGACCCGGCCGCGCAAACGCCTGACCGCGGCGACCAAGTCCAACGGCATCTCCATCAGCATGCCGTACTGGGACGAACGCACCGCGCTCATGGCGCAGCAGTACCCGGACGTCACCTGGGACAAGCAACACATCGATATCCTCTGCGCGCGCTTCGTGCTTCAACCCGACCGCTTCGATGTGGTCGTGGCGTCGAATCTGTTCGGCGACATCCTGTCCGACCTGGGCCCTGCCTGCGCCGGCACCATCGGCATCGCCCCTTCGGCCAACCTCGACCCGGAGCGCCGTTTTCCCTCGTTGTTCGAACCGGTCCATGGCTCGGCGCCGGATATCTATGGACGGAACATCGCCAACCCGATTGCGATGATCTGGTCCGGCGCCTTGATGCTGGACTTCCTCGGCAATGGCGATGAGCGCTACCGTGCGGCCCATGATGGAATTCTCAGGGCCATCGAGCAGGTGATCGCCGAGGGGCCGATCACACCTGATCTAGGCGGGCAGGGCTCGACCCAGGATGTGGGTCAGGCTATTGCGATGGCGCTTTGAACTGAGCATCGCGAGCAAGCTCAGCTCCCACAA